>NZ_CALIED010000084.1:0-128238 GCF_938022135.1 uncultured Psychrobacillus sp. | reverse complement strand
CACGGATCGAGCCTGTAGTCTCTCCCTCGTGCTGTTCCCCTAGGAGTCGCCGCCTACACTCCAAACAACTAGTATTTCTTCTATCTAGTCAGTTTTAAGATAAATTGAGGTCTTTTTTACTTTCTTAGCACGTTCTTAATTTCTTCATTTTTAAGCTTGAATTTGCCCAAAAATCCTTCTACTTCAATGTCTAAAACATATGAAGAGTCATCTAAGTTTCTATAATCTCGATTTATTTTCCTCATAAATATGCCTGGCGAATAATTGCCACTAATAGTTTGCATCATAACTGGTTCTTCTCCTTCTTTTACATCGAGTTGGAAAGTATCGCAATTATAATCGAGGCAGTGTACTTGATAGGAACTTTCCATCCACTTAGCATAATCAGTTTCACTCGGCTTTAGGATAATGACAACTATAACAAATGTAAGTATCGACAAAGACAGTAAAAACCAGGTTCTTTTGGGCATAAAATACTCCTTCTTTAAAATCATCTTATTTTACAGTAACCATTGGCCACTTAACTTTCCAATTCTTACTCTCCATACGCTTTTTATAAACAGCTTTGAGCTCGTTGCTCGCTTCAAATCGAGGTACCGGACGGACGCGCATTTGAATTACGTCTCCGATACCATGAGGTGCCGTTAATATTAAACCATTAGCTCCTAGCTTAACTCCTAATGCTGTAACAGTTTCCGGGAAATTTGCTATCCCGTCCTCTGCTGATTGATACGGTGGTTGATTGTTTACCGTATGCATCCTCGCCTGGTTTTTCACAGACCAAGGGATACCTGGCATCCAGGCCATTAACTGCTGTTCAAATCTTTTCTCCTCTGCCTCATCCAAGCATTTTGGGTCAAAATAGATAACGTCAATATCTGCTAAGGGGGTACGAATATCGTAACCATGGAGAGTATCCCATATTTTTGACCGAACAAAACCAGCGCAAATCCACCAATCGGGAAGATTTAGTTGCTCTGCGACTCTCAGTAAATCCATCATCCATTTGTCATCTTCTATTAGGGCTATTATCTCTTGCTCCGTACGAATATCCCTCTTAAGCATTGGCTTCCCCCTTACTCCGAAAGAATGTGAGCTTCCAGCCTATAAAAATACTAATGATGAGCACCAAAATGTATAACCATTCGAGATTAACTATACCAATAATCTTATGAATGAAAGCCATAACCCCAACTAAAAACATTGAACCAAACACTTTAATCATAGAACTTTCCTGCGCTTGCTTCGGTTCATTGGAAAAAGGAAAAGGATCTTTTATGAACATCCAATAAGAAACAATAGTTAGAATCACTGCCACTAATAAAACTATTACTAGATCCAGCCATATGCGGAAGGTAAAGATCCAAAGAAAAATCAGGCTTAAGGGTATTAATATAGGCAAAAAATAATTAATGATGGTTGCCTTCAAGGTGGCACTATATACTAGTCCTCTACTACGCATAGGTGCAACGTAAAATACCCAGTGCGCCTTATAAAAATTAGAATACTCCAGCAAGAGAACTACTGAAGGAACAAAAATAAGTGAAAAGTAAATGATCATAAAAGAATTTCCATTAGCCAATTCCTCATAGCTGCTCATTCTTAAATTATTGAAAAGCATGATAAATGGAAAGATAACTGCAAATCCCAGCATTGGGTATACTTTCAGCTTTAATTCCCTTTCCTCCTTCAGCATCATTGAGGAAAATTTATAAAAAGCTCTTTCTTCCTTTGTGCTACACAAAATACTGGACCAAAACGAGGTCAGTCTTCGAGCTTTTTTCTTTTTTCTATTCGAATCACTTTGCAGCTTAGACAAGTAGTTTTCAAACGTAGGCATTAGTCGTACATATAGCAAAACAGCTATTATTGGAATGATTAGTGCAAGTATAGTAAAAAGAATGATATATAAGGAATAATTATTATTAAAAATCAACTCAAAAGGGGCTGCATACCAAAACGGCGGAAGGAATAAATGCCACCAGGCAAAGCTGTAATCGATATCCAGATTGACAATATCAAAAATGCGTCCTACTAACTGGTAGCTGACAGCCATCCCTATTGCCAAGAAAATTTGCACATAATTAATGACGTCCTTCAAAAATTCCCCACTAAAAAAGCGAAGAACGAAAAGGTATATAAAGGCGGTGAAAATAACGGTCAAACCGCTAATCATCCCTATTTCCACTAAAAACAAAAGGGAAAATAAGGGGCCAAACTTAAAGATGCTTACGATTAACGGGATAATCACGAAGGAACCAGTCAATAGAAAAATATAAATCAAAATGTGCATTATTTTGGCTGCATTGATCGTACGATTGCTAATAGGCTTTGGCTGAAGTATATTTTTGTCTCGAATATCAAGCAATACAGCTGAAAAGTCTGAGATCATGGACGTCATAAGTATTACAAACATAGAACTGAACATGATGGTGAGAGAAAAAAGAAAGTTATTTCCTAAAAAAAGAAAAGGAGTTAACAGAAGAAGTCCAAAAAGACCATAAACCCATAAGGACTTCGTAAATTGGTTACCATCCTTTTTTTCTTTTGAGCCATTAAATATAGGAGGCAACCTCCGGCTATCCATTGTCAGCTTAAGCTGTAAAATTCTCCTCATGATGTCATAATCAATATCAAACTTTAAAAATATCTTTCGAAAACGGTCCAGCACTCTAAGCGAAGCAAAATCATTCATGTAAGTTTCCCCCACTAACCGTTTGCACAAAACGTTCTGCAATCTCTTCATGCTCGTTAAAGCCAGTCAGCTGATTAAATATTCCCTCCAAAGAGCCCTCTTGACTTTGTTGCTTAAGCTCTTCAAAGCTTCCGTCCGCCACTACCTCCCCGTTTACTAAAAGTACAATCCGATTACTGATTTTCTCAACGACGTCCATAATATGAGATGAGTAAAATATGGTTTTCCCTTGTGCTGCAAGCTTTGCAAGTATCTCTTTTATGACCATCACACTGTTCGCATCCAGTCCACTAAGTGGCTCATCATAAAATAATAAGTCAGGATCGTGTAGCAGGCTAGAAATGATTAATACCTTTTGTTTCATTCCCTTGGAAAAAGAGGACAGCCTTTGATGGAAAGCAGCCTCTAGGCCGAATTCCTTCATTAGCGTAAAAGCCTTCACTTCTGCCTCCTTGGTTGTTAGCCCATACATTTCACCAGTAAAAACTAGATATTCATAAGCCGTGAGATTTTCATAAAGCTCTGCCGTTTCGGGTACATATCCTATTCTCTTTTTATATGTATAATTATTTCTTTTAATATTTTCACCAAAGATCTCAATCATTCCGGAGTAACCATCAATCAAGCCTAGGATTAGTTTTACAGTTGTACTTTTACCTGCTCCGTTCGGTCCGATATACCCGATGATCTGACCCTCATAGACATCTAAATTCACCCCGCTAAGCACTGTTTTGTGCCCGAACTGCTTCGAAACATTTACTAAGGATAAAATTTTTTGCGCTTTCATTTAATTCCCCCTGTATTTTATAGACATGTAATTGATTGGTGCTATTGGCTGGATGTCTTCCATGATTACCTTTTCAAACGTTTAACTAACTTGCATCTATCCAACCCACTAGTATAATAGAATGTAATTATTCAAAATATTTACAATTAAATTGTAGCATATTATTATTCATAATTGATGACCATCTTTTTTAGTTTTGAATAACTGTTGTACTTTTCAGATAAAGTGTGTAGGATTTTCTAATATCAATGTCTAAAAAGCTGTGAGGAGAGAAATTGCTTTGTTGCCTACTTCCGAAACCAATAAAAAATCAATCGCCTTATTAATCATAGGGATTATATTCATCTCCTCTACATTGCGAGCACCACTTACCGCAGTGGGGCCAATTATATCCTACATTAGGGATGGGCTTGATATCTCTAATGTGTTGGCTGGTTTTATCACAACGATTCCATTACTTGCCTTTGCTGTTTTATCTCCATTTGCACCTAGAGTAGCACGCCGTTTTGGAATGGAAATGACTTTATTTCTTGCTATTTTACTGTTGGCGTTCGGAATTGCCATTCGGTCCACCGGGACTCCCTTCTTCCTATTGTTTGGCACTGCTTTAATCGGAATCGCAATTGCGTTTGGTAATGTGTTAATCCCTAGCTTCATCAAGCTTAAGTTCCCTTTACACCTTGGATTACTTACAGGTATTTTCACCGTTTCTATGAATCTCTCTGCTGGCATTGGAGCAGGCATTAGTTATCCCATTGCAGAAGGAACATTCCTTGGTTGGCAGGGAGCATTAGGTATCTGGTCTATTTTAGCTATCATCGCCTGTCTTGTTTGGGTACCTCAAATTAAACAGAGGCTGCAGATTGTCCTTGATGTTCCCAATACCAACCCTATAAAAGCCAAATCTATCTTGAAATCCCCTTTAACATGGACTATTACTTTATGTATGGGATTCCAATCCCTTATCTTTTATACAACGGCTGCATGGATCCCGGAAATATTACAGACGCAAGGGATGGAGGCTGGGAAATCAGGTTGGATGCTATCCACCATGCAATTTTCACAGCTTCCAATGACCTTTCTTATACCAATCCTTGCAGGACGGATGAAGGAACAAAGAATACTAGTCGCAGTATTTTCAATTTGTTATTTGATTGGGTTTATTGGGTTGTTGTACGGTAGTCTTTCTCTAGCAATACTGTGGATGGTATTCCTAGGATTAGGCGGTGGGGCTTCATTTGGATTAGTAATGATGTTCTTCTCTCTTCGATCAAGAACACCGATGGAGGCTGCAGACTTATCTGGTGTCGCGCAATCTATCGGCTATCTACTTGCTGCAGTCGGACCAGTATTCTTTGGGTTTGTTCACGATACGACTGGAAGCTGGGATACTCCAATATTATTATTCATCTTGACAGTTATTCTGCTTTTCTTTGCTGGAATGCATGCTGGAAGAGATCGGTTTGTATCAGAGGGTTAATGAAAAGCATGGCAGGATAAGAAAAACAATGGGACAGGGGAAGGATATGAACAGATTTCAAGAACTGACTTATAAAGAAAGAGTCAAGCATTATTTAGTAGTAACGGTCATTCTAGCAATAACTATGTTACTAATGCCATATGAATATCCCACCTGGACCCCAGTACTCACGATTGCTATCATGGCTGGTACCATAATTTATAATCTATTTAAATGGAATATCCAGACGATAAGCACCGGAAATGCTATTTTAATATACAATACGTTCTTAATGATCATTCTCTGTTATTTCGTATTTTTCATCCCGTACAACATTTCATTTATGTATAGTGTGACATATTTTATCCTTACTATCACTGCTAGCATAATTGATTACTTTAGAAAAAGGTGATTATATACTGGGGGCCAACCATCTTCCACACCCTCATTGTGGACCATTTTCTTCCGACTACTTATCATAATTATAAAGTTTAAATAGATAACTTATTCTGGATTTTTAATGGTTAAAACTTTTTTAAGTTTTTCATTTCTATACTTTTATTCATAAAGAAAGACCATCCGCATTGAAAATGGATGGTCTCTTCTAATTTAACTAGCTATTAATATGGGTTTGGCTGGTAGGAATAGTTTGGCGTTACCTTTTCATTGTTATAAGGCTTTTGAAAGATATGAGTTGTTGCAGGTGACATCGGTGGGATGAGCCAAGCCCAGTTCCCAGTGACGTCTCTGCCTGCATCTCGTTCTATTTCCTCAAACTTTTTAAATTGATGAGCTGCCGTATGATGATCCACGATACTCACCCCATCCTCCTTAAAGGAATATAAAACAGCAGTATTCAGTTCGACCAATGCGCGGTCCTTCCAAAGAGAAGCATTTGACTTCGTGTTCAAGCCCATTTGCTCAGCAATGGTAGGCAGCATATTATAACGATAATCATCCGCAAGATTGCGTGCACCTATTTCTGTTCCCATATACCAGCCGTTAAATGGAGCAGCTCCGTACGTTATGCCTCCTACTTCTAGCTTCATACTAGAAATCATCGGAACGGCATACCATTTTAAGTGTAGGTCTTGAAACCAATCCATTTCTGGATGCCGGAAAGGAACCTCTAAAATATACGAATCCGGAATGTTAAAGATCTTTGGGGGTTGATTATTCACTTGAATGACAAGGGGGAGCACATCAAAGTTTGTCCCCTCCCCTTTCCAGCCAAGCCCTTCGCAAACTTTCGTGAAAGCAAGGGAATCTGAATCTCCAATGACTCCCCCCTGAGTTTCATAGCCAGCATAACGTATGAGTTGGTGATTCCAAACACGAACATCTGATGAAGAAAAAATGGTAATCGTCGGTCTGATTCGACCGGCGTTCGTTGCGTACTCGATATGGTCAAGCAATGCCTCGAAAATGTCTTCTTCTTTACATAAATCCCGCTTATCGAAAACAGTCAGGCTTTGCCAAAATAAACGACCAATGCATTTATTGTTATTACGCCAAGCAACTTTAGCACCGAACTCCAGCTCCTCTGATGTATGTACATATGTGCCACAGCGATTAATTTCATCTTCTATTTCTTCCAGGCGAGCAACCATCTCACGTTCCTCTTTACCTGTCTCTATGTAGTATAGTCTTATAAACTCCTGAGCTTCAGTTAACATGATCATAGCCCCTCCCATTATCTCTTCCATCTTAGTGGAAGGGAGCAGCCCCAAACAAGTACCTCAGTAGTGGCAGATGTGAGGAATTTATGACACCCCAGTTAGGATTAAAAGAAAAAACTATATACTACCAACTCTGGAATATGATAAAATCAGATTAACTTCAAAACTCGGTCTTGTAGCTCAGTTGGGAGAGCACCACCTCGACAAGGTGGGGGTCGCTGGTTCGAGACCAGTCGGGACCATCAGTTTAGTAGGCTTGCAAACGTTGATAAAGCAACGTTTGCGGGCTTTTTCTATTTTAGAAACTATTTGTACAAAACCTCGTATTTCTGCAAATGGTCACGGATTGGTCACAGCTTTTTTTCCAGTGCTTTTTCAAAAATATCTGCTAAATCATTATGCAAACTATGAAACTATATTGACCTTCTCGAATTCTTCTTTGCTTATATAGTGGATATCCTTGTTGAAGTCCTTATAGATAACCCCTTTTGCAGATACCCATTTTGACCATGTATATCCCTGTCTGTGAACATCCCGCTTGGAGTCGATGCGATAATACTTTCAACATACTCGGGATCCAGAAAGATGTTATCAAACAATGCAAAATGAAAGGCTCTGATGTTCAATCTACCGTTATCCAGAACTTGTCCATCTTTGTCGATGTAATTTGTTTTAACTGAGTGAGCTGGATTCTCAGGGTTAGTATCAATCAATACTCTAGCTCCCTTGTAGGAACAACGAGAAATAACCTCTTTTACAAATGAATCATGTAAAGCAGTTCCCTCGTTTAATAAAGCACCAGCTGCTGTAAATCCACGCGCTTTTTTCCAAGCGTCTGCATTAGCACCATCGAAGCAATATAACTTGTTTCCGAATACAGTAATCGCATTCGCTTTATTAAGCCTCAAGTCTTTACCTAAGATGACTTCCATATCGTTTAAGATATTCCGTCTAATACTTGCTTGGGTAGCTCCACCAATAATGAAAGATAGGCCTTGGTTTTCGTATTTAGCAATGTGCATAAGAAAAAGCAGTATAAATACAAATGTTTTACCTACCCTTTTTGCTCCACTAGCTAATAAGATTTTAGGTTTTTCATGAATGAAACTATTCATAACTTCTTGTTGCTTCGGTGTAAGTTCAGCCAGTATTCATCACCAGCCATCTTACGTAACATCTTGGCAATTTCGCTTTCTTGCCCTGTAGACCCATCGCCTTTTTCGTGTTTGTTAATTTCTGCTTTCGCTTTTTCAATTCGCAGTTGCTTTAATTGGTTATCATTTAGTAAATCAGTGTACTTAGACAGCATCTCCAAAGCTTTCATTTTGTCTACAAGCTTCACACTCACGCCATCTTTACCTTTTTTAACTTCAGATATTATAGTTCCATCAACATCTTCTGAGTTTTTGAAATCCACATGATTAACGTTGTAAGTAATGTTGTTGCCTTCATCGTCCTTCATATTTCTTCCTAGCTCACCCTTAGCTACAAGTGTTTCAGAGCTGAATGAAACAAAGTCTGTTATATCCGCAAAAGCTATATCAA
The DNA here is from genome assembly GCF_938022135.1 of uncultured Psychrobacillus sp. Taxonomy (NCBI): domain Bacteria; kingdom Bacillati; phylum Bacillota; class Bacilli; order Caryophanales; family Bacillaceae; genus Psychrobacillus; species uncultured Psychrobacillus sp. The sequence goes on along the minus strand of NZ_CALIED010000084.1, from coordinate 120,073 downwards.
TGTATTTCTGGATGATGTCTCTAGCATCTAACTTGAGCTCATTTGCTTGTTCAGACTTCATTCTGTCTATTTCATTGGATATCTTAGTATTTCTAAGTAACCCATGGCCATTTGTCATTGCTGTAGTATAAGCGCACTTATAAGCCTTTTGATAAGCCTTTGTAGCATTGAAATACTTAATGTAGTAAATACAAAAAAGTCGTTGTTTTTCAGTCAGTTCATCCGACTCAACAACAGACTCTTTACTCTCCTTTTTTGTATGCACCCTTTTTGATTTTGTGTGCATACCTTTTTCAACTGCATCCTTAGACATTTATGTCTAGTTTTCCAAGACTTCACGGTATTAATGGATACGTCATATTTTTCTGCAATCTTTTTATACTTCATGCCAGCTATATAATCTTTTTCTGCTAGCTCATATTTCTCAGCCACCTAACATAACACCACCTCCGAGATCTATTAAATTTTCAATCACCTCTTTATGCTATTTGCTTTTATAAAATAAATAAACACCTCCATATTAGAGGTGCTAAAATTATTCTATAAACCTGGTATCCATTCTTTTATTTCTTTTAAAATTGCATAAACTTTTGCAGAAGGTTTATTCTCTTCTAAATAATCAATTCCTCTTAGAGTTATTCGAGGCTCTAATGCTTTGTAGGTACTATAAGTAGCACCCATAACACTAAATTTCTTCAAGCCATCTATATAGCCTTCTTCTAACATCATTCCCAAGATTCGACTATGCCTTGGCTCAGAAATTCCTAGTGCTTTATGATTCACTTTATTAAAGTCTATTCTTTCTTCATCTAATGAATCTTCTAGATACTTTAATATCGCTAATATAATATCCTTTGTATCATTCGCCATGACATCACCCCCAATGATAATATTCGTCATAGAAAGTGAAAACTCCTCTTACAAGCATCGTAAGATGGTTAACGAAAATTATTTTCCTACCAGGGGACCTACCTAGCCGACCCTCCTTCCAGTTTACACGACTGATTTTTGTAATGTCAAAAGTGTACGACTCTGGCTATTTTGGCTAATCTGGCTAAAAACCTCTTGTTTCTTATATCGTACATAATCCTTTGAGGCTGATAAATGAGCTGCAATCTGTCTGTGAGTCATTCCTTCCAATAGGCAGTCATAGATGGTCTTTAGTTGCTCATCCTCTATTAGATCCAAAGCTTTCTCTAATGCGTACACATAGCTTCGGATTCGTTCTAGTCTCATCAGCTGGCTCTTCTCTCTTACATCCATCTTCTTCAACTCTTTTGCACTTCGGATTGAGGAACCTTTAGGCATTGCAGCATCTATTCCATACTGTGCTACTCCCCAGGAACTCATAGCAACTGAGAACCCGAATAAAACTTTCTCTAGTCTCTCAATCTCTTTCTTCCAGAATCGATAATTACCTACCATGTATCCAATATCTAAGTTATTTTGTTCGTTCATAATCCCACTCCTCTATCGTTGTCGTATTGTTCCGCCTCTTTTTACATAAATCGCTCTATTACACCCCATTAAATCTTCAATTTCCCTACGAGAAAAACGTTCTTTATTCTGTTTGATTGTCTCTAGTATTCTTTTTATCTATCTCTTGTCTAACAGGCAGCATATGCTGTCATCAAATGTTGTCCTCCAGTGGGCTGGGCGGATTAGTTATTTAATCTCTTCTATATATTTTACCTCGTCATTCCAAACAAGTTCCTCCAGTAATAAATGATCATCAAAAAAATTCTTTTCTAATAACTGTTCTTTAAACTTCTTACCCTTCTCTGAATACATAACATTATAAAATAGCATCATTATTTCGTAGGAAGATAGTTGGGCTCTTAAAATTCCTCTAAATTCCTTCTTTGCCAAATCATCAAGCAAATCTGATTCATTAACATACTTAACAATCCTGTACAAATTTCTATAATAATGGCCAAATATATATTCATATTTTTTATAGAAGGTTTCATAGGAATTCTTTTTTATTTTTTCCCATTTTAAAATATCTTCAATAACGTACTTATCGTTTAACTTATAAACATCACTATTTAAAAAATAATGTTGTGGAAATTTCATTATTTCATGTCTTAATGAGATTTCTATCCCTTGAATTTGACTAACAATATCAGGATGTTTTTCCAGTATCTTTAGTAAAGAAGGATAATACTCCAACAAGCCTTCTTCTCTGTCTTCAATACTTTCTTGTAGATGTACATATTGAACCGTAGTTAAATCTCCTTGTTTAAATATTTTGTCTAATTCTTCATTTAATTTTTCTTTCTCCACTATCGGATAAATCCTGTTAAAAATTTGTGTAATTTCTTTATCTGATAAATATTTAAGAAACTTGAATTCTCTGTAATCAATAATAGCCTTTTCTTTAAATTCAGCGAAAAGGACCGCAATTAATTCTCTCCCTACAATTTCATTTCTTTTTAGATTAGATAATATAGTTTGGTGGAGATTAATCATATTAAAAAAGGTACTTTCAAATTGTTGTCTTTTCATTGTTTTATTAGTTATTTCATACTCTTCACGAGTTTTAGTAACTTCGTTACGTTGGATTTCAAGTTCTTGTTTTTGCATAATCATTGCAGCCGTAACAAGAATTATACTAGCGAAAGATAGTAACCCCACAGTAGTCCCACCGAAGAAATCACCTACAACACCTAAATCTTGAAAGCTACTCATTTTATAACCTAATCCCGCTAAGCACATAATAGCAAAAGGTAGACTTATCGCTACTCCTGCAATAATAAATCCAACAACTATCCACCAATTTTCAGTTTTTTTATACCATGATACCTTTTTAATTTCCTCGTCCTCTGAACTCAAACCTTTTCCTCCAGTACGGTCAGCATTTCTTGATGCCACAATCTAGTATTTATAGTAGTACTATTATTTCTTAAACAAATACAGCCATATTAAATCTATATCAATAATATAATTACCAATTCTCTTAGGAAAAATAGATTACACAGCAGTTGCTGTAATCTAATATTGTCCTCCGGTTGGCTGGGTGAACATAAATATTTAAAGGAAGTAAAAATATAGTAACTACTTTATTATTTGGCTTCTTCTAATAATCTCTTGTGTTAAGGTAGAATTCCCCATACACTTCTTTTTTGTATTGTTTTCAAAATACATTGATTCAAGTATTTCATACTCTTGAGCATTTTCACTCACCAATAGTTTGGCCTCAAATTGATTAAATACGTTCACATAACAAATTATTTTATTTCCGTCGATAACTAGAATGGAAAAATGAGTATCTTTATCGCCAAACATAGCCGCCATTCCATTTTTGTCTGAAACGTCCACAAGATCTGCCCCCCCAATAAGGGTATCTACTTTAATCTTGTCGCTTAATAGGTACTGACGTAATTCCCCACCTATTGGATCTATTAAATATTTTTCTCCTAACCAAAAAAAAGTCATTTCATAAATAATTTTTGCTAGGGCTTTCTTATATAAAATAAGATCAAATGACATTTCTATTGTAATTTCGGGTTGGTCAACTATTCCATTCTGGATTTTACTGAAAATCTCCTCTTCAGACATGGCCTGCTTCCCTCTTCTTAATAAAGCCTTATTAACCATTTGGGGCAATTTTTTCTTATCAGTCACATCGACACTGAACTTTAATGTTTTACCATCATCTTCTTCGACCTGTCTAGGTACGATATATAAAGAATCTGGATCCCCATTTTTATTAACTCTATTATGAACTATATCCCCTCCATCCTTTAATCTTCCAACACCTATGGGATTTGGAATTTTCCCCGTTTTTCCTTTAATCTTTTTTGTAAATCTAGCTAACTGCATCAACTCATGGTTAACCAATGCCTGATCTACCTTACTTCCTAATTGATCATTACAACTTTTACAAACTTCATCAATTGTTAAAAGTCCTCCTAAAGAGTCCGGGAATATGTGTTCTACTGTACCTTTTCTCTCCATTAAACAAAAAATACATTTAACTATTTCGCTCAAAACTCTTCCCCCACTTCCTAAGCATCCATTAGACTTTTCTTTGATGCTGAACAATCCGATATCTCTAACTATTAATGGCGCTATATACCCAATCACTCTATCCTAAACTTTATGAAACTAATTTGATATACTAATTCGAGAGAATCGTTTTACAATATTTAGATGAGTATAAGGAATACTTATTGCTATAGTTGCAAGTAGGAATATATTGGGTTGGATTTTATATTGACTATTCCCTAAAACCTCTGCTGCTAATGGAATAAAACCTAACCAAAAGATTGCAATAGTATATATGTTATTTAGATGATCTCCTGCTGAGATTGAACGAATTATTCTCAAGTTATTTAAGCTAATAATACCTATTCTCAGTAAGTGTTTTTCAAAAAGATAGAAAAATAATGAATAAATTATTAAAGCCAAAGCACAAATGGAAAATATTAATTGTAATATAATATTACCTCCGACTTGTGAAATATCACCTACAGCTATATCTAGTAAATATTTAAAATATCTCTCCAGTAAACCGTTTGCTTGTGTTAGTGCAATTATGGAACCTATTATAAGAGATGAAGAGAGTAGACTCAATCCACTAATCATTTGTTGAAAGCAAAAATGCAAAATGATTCTATCTAATAGAGATCCATTTAAAATAAAACTTACAATAAACGTATCTAAAATAATATAAATAATTAATATTATCAATTCAAAACTCTTCTCCCTCTTCCCTACGCATCCTCTTAACTTTTCCTTGATGCGTAACAATCTTATATTCCCCATGCGTTGGAAGCTCTCTGAGTTTTGCTTTTCCGTCACAGATTACAATCACACAACTGGTAGGTATATCCATTATATCGACAGTTAGTTGCATTGTTCTAGTATCTATTTCTAAATTTTCCATGCTCAACAAGTTCCCTCCAATGTGTTATAATTTTCTTGTGAGAGACAGGAGGAATCTTGTCTTATTTTTATGTTTAGGAGCGCTTATCTAGGTGCTGTGCATAATTAAAAAGGAATTTCCAAACATTTTGTCGAATAAAACAATTAATACTAAATAAATAACAAATAATCGAAAATAGGTGATTACTATTACTAACGTAGAGGAAGATTATTCAAAACACTTTTCGGAAGATGGTTTTTGGAAAAAGGTTCTAAAGTACGGAAAAAAAGCTGGGGTTAAAGTTACTTATGCCACATTACTACTCTTTTACACAGCCAAAAAACCAACAACTCCGTTAAAAGCTAAAACTACTATCTTTGGCGCCTTAGGATATTTCATTCTTCCAATAGACCTCATACCGGACTTTACGCCAGTCATCGGATATACTGACGATTTAAGCGCTCTACTTGTAGCTTTATTAATTGTAGCTGCTTATATAGACTCCGAAACAAAACAACTAGCAAAAGATAAAATTGTAGATTGGTTTGGAGAAAATGCTTTAGAGGATGTTAGCTCGATAGATAAAGATATTGAAAAAAAGCGACAAAATGATGAAGGTAAAGAAAATACTGAAGACTAAATTTATGAGCCTGTGAATTCAGGCTTTTTTATTTTTATAGATTAATAATCAATAAGAACTTCTACTAACCATATTTTCTATACTTCTTGTTTTGTATTTTGTCTATAGTATCCCACTGTCAAAAAGCCACCATCACTACCACCCCCGGCTACATGCTATAAAATTTCTGAACTGTTAATTTCACTACTTGGCTATCATCCTGCCATATAGTCTTGTTCAAACCGTCCTCAACACCCTTAACATAATTATCTACATCTGGCTTATTGGTAACCTTAATTCATCTTGTTCTATGAGAGCCTGTTTTGACTATGTCTGATACTTTTTAGGAGTTGCCCTATAAAAATATCTATAGCTAAATCAATCGGTCCTGTTATAAGTTCTTTTGAAGTGTATTGACCATATACCAATTTTATGTATTGTTTAAAGTCCCTAGACTTATCAGAATCATAGGGGACCTTTTACCTGCCCATAATTTCCCTGACCTTGGTATTCCTTGTGCTATTGGTTCACCTAGTTTCTCAAAGCTGATATAGTTCATGTTAACATCCTCTCTCCTACGCTCTGCTTCTATATCAATCACTACATCGTTTATTTTTGGTGCTGGTTCATCAGCATCTTTACCAAACTATCCAGGTACTTTTTCTTCTCTAATGGTTTTTAGACACGAATAAATATCTATTTTACAAGTTGAAAATTTTAGTAAGAAAAAAGCACCTCTGAAAGAGATGCTTTTAAGGATTTTCTATAAAACTTTCTGCTATATCTATATCATTTGTCATCTCTAATTCCGGAAATTTTTCATCTAAATTTCTTAGGCAATTAATTAGTTCTTTACTTTGTATTATTTCTGCTATATCCTCAAAAACTTCACTTATCCAATACAAATCTTCAGCACTACAATTATCTAAATAGTTTAAAGTATTTTCCTCGTTCTCTCCGAGAACTTGTACTATTTCATCCCAACTACTTTGTATCCCATAGTCATCATTTATATTTAATTTCTTCCTTTTATTTAATATAACTCTCATTTTATTTACAGTATCCATATTCATCCTCCACACTATATGAGAAAATTTCCCCATGGTTTAAACTTAGTTACTATATGAGCTCCATCTTTGCCATAATGTATCAATCCATTAGTAGTCTCAAGATATTCACCGATATTTCGATCATAGTACTTCCCAATAGTTTTACCAAAGTCTACTCTTTCTTTTTTACCGTTTGGCAGTAGTTGACCTTTCCCTGCAAACTTATCCTGCAATTGAAAATACTTTTGTTTTTTCCATTTGCTATTTCTTTTTTGAAATTTGGCGTATTAAGAATATGCTTTTCATGAGCGCCTGTCTTTACTTTAAGAGAGAATCTATTAACTTCACTTGTTTGACGGCTAAGTTTCAAAAAATATCATATAGCTTTCTATTACGGTTTTGTTTTCTTCGATGACTCTTTACCACCTCGACCACATTCTAATAGGCCAACTTTCTGCATATAATGCTAGTTTGTCAGAGTTAGGGAACCCATGAACGTTACCAATTGAAGTAACTGTATAAATTCCTGGCATGGTTTCAAGCTGTAGACCTTTTGTTTGTAACTCTTTATTTAAGAGACTCGTCTTTCTTGAGTGTCGAGCTCTACTTAAAAAAGAACGATGGCATTTTAGTACATCGTTCTCTTTAAACACTCTAGTTATTTGAATATTAGTCGCTTCTCTGCTTCCAAAAAATCCTCAACAAGTTCTTTAATTGTTAGTTTTGAATCAGCTGGATAATAAAATGCATTCGATACTTCTCTAAAAAAGTCATACATATTTGGGGGAGTATCAAACATTGAAAAAATATTTTCAATTTCTTCAAAGATATTTTCATCTGAAGAATTATTATATACCTCTCTTATAATGCTGTATAACCACTTATGATACTCTTTAGTCATGTCTTCCGAAGAACTGTCAGCGATTATTCTGTCAAGTATATCATCTACTTTATCTTCTACTTGTTCCCATGCTAATTCAAGGATGAACTCATTATTTACGTGAGGATTATTTTTTAGATATTCAATAGCGTAATTTGTTACTTCTAAGGAAGATATTAATTTAAACTGTCTACCAATAAACAAAGTCTTCCAATTACAGTCAAATCCATATTTCTCAACTAATTCAATTTTATACATTTACTATTTCCCCCACTGATTTATTTTTCCTGTAACTTTGCCACCAGGTATAAATGTTCTATGGGTTACTGTGTTAGCTGTAGGATCTACCACCCATTCAAACACTCCATCTTTTGTTTCTTTCGTCTGTAATAGTTCAGGGGCATTATTCTTAACCTTTACATACTTCGATTCATACTTAACCACTGAACCTTCTATCTGATACAGTGAATCCATATGTCCTTTTTTATTTGGCAAATCAAATCTTTGAGCATCCTTTGCATAATTATCAATTATATCATTGAAGTTATGATAAAAATCATCTTTTAGTGCACTACCTACTCGTGGACTATCTAAAATTGGATGCTTAAGTAAAACCGTACCCTTAGGCATTCCTTCACCATTTTTCAACGGTGTATTACCTGCTTCTACAATAGATCCGTCACTTACCATCTTCTTTACAGACTTAGCAATAGGTACTGCCATTGATAATAAGGGATCCAATGTAGCACCTGCTCCAATATTAAGACCTAAATCTAAAGCATTTTGCTTCCAGTTAGTGTCTTCTGGATTTAGTAACTCCCGACCTCCAATTTCTCCGATGGACATAATACCACCAATCGATGCACCCTCTTTGGCAAATTGCCCTAAATTGCGTGCAGAGATACCGGTTGTTAGTCCTTTTGCTCCTAAAGATGTACCTCTAATAGCTTTAACAGCACCAAGCCCAGGGACTCCATAGCCCAGCATATCAGCTATGAGGTCAGTACCTCCGCCTTCACCAAACTCCCGTGTAGTATAAAATAAATGCTCATCTCCTGTTCCAGCCTTGTGCAATTCTGAAGGTAAACCTAAAAGAGATGTATTAGATGTCCGATGGGTAAATCGCTGTACCTCGACAAAATCATCCGTCTGTCTTTGACCTACATCATTCGCTCTTTCTAGCATAGCTTCACCGAATGACTTATCATCGAATGGGTTTAATGTTGCTACAGATTTTAACGCACCTATTCCTAGATCATAGAAGTCTTGAAAAATATTGCTGTTCTTATGGATATTTATTTTTTCTTGTTCAATCCCACCGCTCTCGGGTCTTGCACAGGATAAGACAAGCATATCTGTACCCACAAAAGGATTGTGTATCTCAATCAAACCACCATAGCCAAATCGTATAGGACCGTTACCAGCTATAAATGCTTCCAGCATAGTCGTCAACTGATTTTCTCTATTCACTATGGAAGAAAGTACAGCAACAGGAGATGTACGAGATGCCAATTCTGTCTTCAACTTATTTTTAGCAGCCAATGCTCCCCAGTTATCTGCTTGGAAATGAACATCCGTTAGCCCACTTTTAAACATTCCTTCTATATCAGAGAGCCATGTTTCCATTGTCCGAATATCCTGTTCCATGGCGTTTAAAGCAGTCGTCTGTGTTGCATCAAATTCATACAGCTGCGAGAGGGTATCATCGCGTTTTCTCTTAGAACTAATAACCCCCTCCTGCACTGCACTATCATCTAGATGGGGCAGTGCTACAATGTCACTCACCTGATCCATGATACTATTTGCTTCATCAGTTAGACTAGCGGTAAGTTGGCCAATAAGCGTCGCTTCTTTGGACCTACTCCCTTATTAGGAGTTATTATAAGTTCATTCATTTATTTAGTTTTGCGCCACTAATTCCTTCATCTCTAAAAATATGTATCAAGTTTAAGCCTTGTTCCTTACATTATGCTTTAATTTCCTTTTCTTGATATTTCAAGCTATATCCATCTCTTGCCTGCCCTTAAGTTGAGACTCATATATACCCAACAACGTTCAACTTTTCACCCTCCCGTTACATACCCACTCCATATAATAACTACCCCTGCCTTGTAAAATGTCATCTCACCTATTTATCGTACTTGTCACTCTATCCGAGAATTAAACCAAACTCCATGAGGGTACTACCATCATGAGCTCTCGATTCTCAAGCAAAACATTTTCTTATTATCTCACTCAATTATCAACTGTTTTAATATAAATTAAAGTAAAAAACCTTGAGAGGCATTTAGCCAATCAAGGTCCTTATATTGTGCTATATCTCTTAAATACCTATATCTAATAAAAATTTATAAAATCATAAGCAGGCGGGCAATTAAGATTCAATAGTTGTTCGATCAACAAAATTTTGATTTTCTTTAATAATCATTCTTGAAAGTCGTCTTCCTGCTCTCTTAAAGAAGAATTCATCAGCGAACTCTTGTGAATCAATTTGCGCTAGTTGGTTGATAACTCCATTTATTTTATCATATTCAATTCGTCCCATTAAATCTTCATTCGGTCCATATTGATAAACCACCCTCTCTTCATCCTCAAATTCCTTCAACATTAAAACAAAAACTGCCATAAATCTTCACTCCTCAAAGTTTTTCTCCCAATTCCATGGTCTTCCAGATTCTATAGTTTTTTCATGAGCTGTTCTATAATTAGTCTGGAATATACCCTCAAATTTTGACTCGAAAATCTCGTGATGTAATAATTGTATATCAGAATCTACTTGTTTCCCATCTATCAATCTTTGCCATGCTTGAGCTAGTTCGTAGTCCGGATCAAATCTTCCAACTCCATGATCCTTTATATGAGAATTATTAAAAACATGATCTTTAATCTTTTGTATTCTAGCAACAGAAAAGCCTGTATTTTTAGCAATTGCATTCACATCTTCTGTTCCTATATTTCTAAATTTTTCATACATTTCTTCTGCAATAGCTTCTTCCTTAAAGAACTGCTCTGGGGATATATTTCTTCCACCAGTTTCAGCATATTGTATAGAATTACCCGTACCCTTAGGCATTCCTCCACCATTTATCGATGGTGGATTACCAGCTGCTACAATTGATTTCTCATTTACCATCTTTTGTACAGACTTAGCTATAGGTACTGCCATTGATAATAAGGGATCCAATGTAGCACCTGCACCAATATTTAGACCTAAATCTAAAGCATTTTGCTTCCAGTTAGTGTCTTCTGGATTTAGTAACTCCCGACCTCCAATTTCTCCGATGGACATAATACCACCAATCGATGCACCCTCTTTGGCAAATTGCCCTAAATTGCGTGCAGAGATACCGGTTGTTAGTCCTTTTGCTCCTAAAGATGTACCTCTAATAGCTTTAACAGCACCAAGCCCAGGGACTCCATAGCCCAGCATATCAGCTATGAGGTCAGTACCTCCGCCTTCACCAAACTCCCGTGTAGTATAAAATAAATGCTCATCTCCTGTTCCAGCCTTGTGCAATTCTGAAGGTAAACCTAAAAGAGATGTATTAGATGTCCGATGGGTAAATCGCTGTACCTCGACAAAATCATCCGTCTGTCTTTGACCTACATCATTCGCTCTTTCTAGCATAGCTTCACCGAATGACTTATCATCGAATGGGTTTAATGTTGCTACAGATTTTAACGCACCTATTCCTAGATCATAGAAGTCTTGAAAAATATTGCTGTTCTTATGGATATTTATTTTTTCTTGTTCAATCCCACCGCTCTCGGGTCTTGCACAGGATAAGACAAGCATATCTGTACCCACAAAAGGATTGTGTATCTCAATCAAACCACCATAGCCAAATCGTATAGGACCGTTACCAGCTATAAATGCTTCCAGCATAGTCGTCAACTGATTTTCTCTATTCACTATGGAAGAAAGTACAGCAACAGGAGATGTACGAGATGCCAATTCTGTCTTCAACTTATTTTTAGCAGCCAATGCTCCCCAGTTATCTGCTTGGAAATGAACATCCGTTAGCCCACTTTTAAACATTCCTTCTATATCAGAGAGCCATGTTTCCATTGTCCGAATATCCTGTTCCATGGCGTTTAAAGCAGTCGTCTGTGTTGCATCAAATTCATACAGCTGCGAGAGGGTATCATCGCGTTTTCTCTTAGAACTAATAACCCCCTCCTGCACTGCACTATCATCTAGATGGGGCAGTGCTACAATGTCACTCACCTGATCCATGATACTATTTGTTTCGTCTGTTAGACTAGCGGTAAGTTGGCCAATAAGTGTCAATCCCTGCTCCAGTTCGCCCTCTAAAAACTCTTCTAATATGTAACCTGATAGGTCTGGTTCGAGAGAGTTAAGAGCTTTGCCAATTTGATAAAGCACTTGTTGAGCATCGTAGGAAAACAATTGAAAAAACTGAAGAAATGGCAAATGACATTCCTCATAAAAGGAGCGAATGGCACCTCCTCCTTCTCCTTTTAATTGTTCCTCCATCTGAACTAGTCCTTCGACTCCTCGTTGGATTGTTTGTATTTCAGTATTTAATCTTTCTAACATTGTAATGTTTCGCTGAAGCCCATCTTGTAATAAATCTACATCCAATACCTTCATAGGATTGTCCTCATCACATGTTTAGAAAAACTCATTTCACTATAACCTTTAGTATACAATAATGCCCCATAGGTGAACATTCTTCTCCCCCTCTAGCAAACTATCAATAGTTATAATATTCCATTTTCACGCGAAGAGGTAAAGAGATTAACTACAATAACCTTTAAAATAAACCTTACGTATTAGTATGTATAAAACCTTCTGATATTCTTTTCCTACTGACGAATAAAAATAACAGTTAAATAGCTAGTGGTGAATATAATATTTTATTACTATTATCATTACTAAATTGTCTTTGATTGAGGGTACTTTCTACTTAAGACGTCGGGTCTAATGAATATATATTGTTATACACATAGAGAGTATACTTTTAGGAAGCCCATTCTAAGTATTTAAGCAATAAGCCATCTTTAACCATTAGTTATTACCGTACTGTAGCAACCTGTTTTATCCAACGAGTAATACTGACCACCTGTTTACTCTTTTGTCCGCATAATTAATTTTTAATTGGCTCAATAGCTCAGTTAACAAATGGTTCCCTATTGGGTTGCGATATACAAATAAAAAAACAATTAGATGGTACTATCTCTTTCTTCTATGAATTCTAAAAACGAATCTTGCAGTTCTCCTTCTGTGTCAATTGAATCGAGAAGTAATTTAGGTTCTAACGAACAATCTTTTAAAGTCGAACTTCCATCAAGTTTGTTCAATTATCTTCATTAATGTAACTTTATTTTCGTCATTTAAACTATCGTAAAAACCAATAGCTTTTTTCCAATAATCATCTGTTTTAGAAGTAACATTCGTAGTTTCATACAAGTCTTTGTATATTTCAAGATTTTCTTTAATGATAGACTCATAAAGTGATTTAACAAAAATATCATTCATTTTATTTCCTCATTTCTGGATACATTTTTTGTGTATCCTTTTTATATAAATAAAAACACATCCACATGGATGTGCAGTTTTTGATATTAATTTTCATTAAGTGGTAATCTAAATTCTTTGTAGTTTGTATTAGGATTCAAACAGTAAACCCTATTAGCAGTTATAGTCCAAACAGCGAATTCCTTTACGTCATAACCGTAAACTTCCTGGTTTTGTGTATCTGTAATTAATGTAGTTAAACGAAGAGGCTTATTTTTATAATCTAACAATATGTTTTTTTCATTATCATTAATCACAAAACAATGGTCTTTCATATCAAATAAGTTAGTTTGAATACTTGAAATAATTTCCCACTCTTTATCATTTTTTACACTAAGAATATAATCAAACATTTAAAAACCCCTCCCTCTTCCCTCCACAATTCGTCAAAATAGAGAGAAAATCCTTCTAGGCACTTCTGTGTTTACTTTGATGCAATACTATCATATCTCTCCAATAGAATGGAATCTCATTAGAAAAATAGGTTTGATTTTATATTATGAATACCCTCTATGATTTTTCCAAGTTAAATCAAACTCTAAATCTATATCCAATACCTAGCACCATTCAATAAAATCATACATTATCATCGTAAAACAAACATTGAATTTTTGAATAGAAACCCAAATACCTATTCTCCCATCTCCCAAGTCTTGTTGACGTATTTTTCAATCGCCACTCAAGTACCACTTAGTATTAAGATGGTGTTTCTCTTCTATCATTAGCTTAAGTCCACTAATATTTGTATAACCCTGTAAGTAAATATCTCTTCTTAATTGCACCGTATAGCCTAATTATTTGTAGGATTCTTTCGGTCTTTAATTAATTTCATTCCATTCATAAATTCTTTTAAAGACTCTTTATCCTTCATCAGTCTACTCAAGTATAACAAAACATCAAATTCTTCTGGATCAGCATCATAATAAATCATACCTGGATCAATATAAGGTTTATAAATTATGTTACAAATCTCTTTACCTTCTATAGTTACATTAAAACATCTTTCTAAACTAGAAACATATTCATTTTTACAGACTATGTTGTCAGGACGAGTCAAAAATGAATGATTATTATAGAAAAAATTTAACTCTTCATTTTCTGCATATATACCAACCACCTGACCATCCTCACTTACCCCTCCTACACCCTGTCTTTCTCTATGTCTATCCTGATCTTCGATGATTGAATAATTGTTATGCTCGATTATAATGTACGACTCCCACTTCGAATAATTATCCAATGTTATCATAAAACAGTGGCCCCCTATTAACGAATGATGTTATTCTTGCTTTTTAAGTTCTCTATAATATTCAAAAATCCCCACAGGAATTAGCAAAGTAAAATATATTATATTAATTTGAGTAGAAGGATTATATGGTAGTATAAAAATAAAGTAGCAAATAATAATGCCCGTTATATTATTATAAATAATTACAGAGTTGGACTTTGTAATAGCCTTGTTAGACTAGCGGTAAGTTGGACAATAAGTGTCAATTCCTGCTCCGCACATATTGCTTTCCTTAAATTTTACTCATTGTTCATACTTTTATTTCGCAACCATATCCTAGCTTCTTCATCCGTTAGAATTATTGGATGTTCTGGGCTTCCTATATTGATACTTTTTATAAAAGCCTCTTCTATTCCACGAATTCCAGTTAATATTGCTCCGTTTAACAATACACTTTCAAATGTTGCTAATCGTATATCCGCGTTTAATAAAACTGCATTACGAAAATCAGTTTCGTCAAAAAGTCCAGCTACCAAATTAGCGTCTGATAGATCAGCTTTAATAAATACTGTTTGAATACATTCACTATCCGCAAGTCTAGAAGCCTTAATATTGGCATTTGTGAAATCTACATACGAGACATTAGATTTACCAAAATCTGCTCCCTCTAAATTTGCAGATATAAAAGTTGATGAACATAATAAAGATGATGAGAGATTCTTGTTATTTAAATCCATGCCATCAAAGATGCAATCTGTTATATTTGCTTGGTCTAGCGGGTAATGGGACAAATTCAATTTCCGTAAATCAATTTTATCAATACCCAGTTTCTCTCCCTGTTCTCCAAGAGTTTCAATCCAAAGTCGGTGTGATTCTAATAGAATAGTAATTTCTTTTATATCAGTTTTCATACTTTACCCTCTCTAGAAGATTTCTGACCCACAATCTAACTCTCTCTATATTAAAGATATATAACACTCGATAATAATAGTAACTAGACTTGATTCAATATGTAGTTGTTTAGTCGACCATCCTATCATAAAAACCATGAGAAAGTTCCCCCATGTTTTAAACTTAGTTATATTTTCTTAAGTTTCATATCATATTTATCTTCTACTGCTACACCCATCGATTTGAATATTACTTTAATAAACGTTTCCCCATCAGCTGTTGCAAAATAATTAGCTAGATTAGTTACTTTTGGACTTATTGTCTCGCCCCATGGCGGTTTTTTTGATATATCAACAATATCCCATACAATATGTTCTGGCGAGAGCTTTGATAATTGCTTTTCAATTTCAATTAAATTAGTTCTTGCAACCTTGACATCATTCCAACTTAATTTGTTATGATATAAATCATTCATCAATAATGGGTATTTCGTTCCCCATCCATCTTTCTCTAGATTATATGAGATTGTCGAAAAGAAGGTATGTACAAAATCGCTTTGCCCTAATTCGTAATAAAAACAATCTACTAATATACCTACTGCCATCTAAATTACACCTCTAATCCATTTTATAAATAATTTTTGATACACCATTTGTTCTTTCATTTATTACTTATTTAACATCCCGTTAAATATTTCTTGAAATAGTTTGTTATTTACACCAGCTTAATGGACAGTGCTTGATGCGTGGGCGAAACACATCAGATTAATCAAAAACTATATATACATTGCTTTCATTATTTCTTGGCTTGTTCTAAAAACTGTGTAATCTGACGTAAAGCTTCATTTATGGATATTTATATACAATCAAGTGCTTTAATTTTATGAACTTTCTAGATCATCTAAAAAAATAAGATAAACTTTTAAAGAGTCTATCTTACAAGGCTTTTTTTATTTCTGTTAATTTTTATGAATTCACTTTTTGTTGAATTAATTCCAAAGCTTTTTCTATATCCTTATCTTTTAGAACAAATTCGGGTGTCCATTTGATATAAATATCGGGTTTTATACCTGTACCAAAAGTTGAGTGATAAGTCGACTGGCTTTTTAATTTAGATATCGGATATGAAAGTGCATATTTATTTTCCCATTCCATCATTACTAAATCACTATAATCATTAATCCCCATAGTAGATCGGCCAACTGTGGTAACTTTTGACGACTCAGCACATACTTCAATAAAAGATTCTGCAGCACTAGCCGTATATTCGTCCATTAATATAATCACTTTCTCAGGTTTAGAAGTTCCCTTAAAGTCCTTTTGCAAAGTTTCAAGGATTTGAGAAAAGTCCACTTCTACAAAACCTTTGCCTGTATTATGTTTAAAAATATTTTCTGCAAAATCAAGCATCTTTTTTGTGTTAGAATCCACTTCTAAATGACGAACTTGATTACAAATTTTAAGAAATAGATCAGCATTTCGTTCGGTACAATTGAAAAGTCTTGGTTGCAATTCTGTATTTGGTTTTTCACCAACCGCAAACATAATGGGTTCTAGAGGAGACAACAAGGTGGCATTTCCCCCTCCATTCCCCCGTAAATCTACGATTAAATTTTTGTTTTTTTTAATATCTTCGATTGAACCTTTTAATAAATTTTCTACTTTTTGCTGTTCCGTTAAATTAGAAATTTTTATATAGTATATATTTTCTTCCATTAGATAGTTTTCAAAAATTGCTTCTGTTTTTTGAATATCATATTTTTCTAATGTAAAAGTTTTAATTTCATTTTGACCATTTACATATTCTATAGATTTAGCATAATTTAATAGAGTTTCCCATTGTTGGCGTTCTTTAATGGACCCTCGAAGAATTTTTTCTTCAGATTCACTTGTTTCTTTGATTGTTTTACCATCAATTGAAATAATTTTATCGCCTATTTTCAAACTTTTTTCTTCTATATTTGTAATTACATATAATGCATCATCATACCATTTTACTCGAAAACCACATGTTTTATTATGTGATGTATACGCTTGATTGACAGTAAAATAAATATGTTTATCATTGAAATCTAATAAGTATTCATTAACCAATTGACTAAATGTCATATCATCTAGTGTATTTTCTTTTTCTAAGAGTTCTATTTTGTTTAAATACTTATCAGGTCGATCCCAGCCTTCCTTATCCACACATCCAGCATAATCATGATTGGTAATTGTAATTATCTCGTTAAAGATTTCTTTAAACATTATTAGCCCCCCTTTACTTTAAGTTACATTTTACCATATATTACATAATTTATTACTCACCTGTATTCTATAGACCTAAAGATAAGAAAACACACAATTCTCGATAAAATTGCACCCTATTTTAAAAATAATTATAATTAACCTATTACTGGAAATACATAGATTATATTCTCTAATTCTTTTATTAAATTTATTAAATGTGATTGATCTGATACAAATTCGAAGCTTAGTACTGCACCACTTCCTGCTGGATAACAAGTCTCTCCAGACCAGACTATGTGACCTAACTTATCCATTTCACCTTCAAAATGTATAAAACTATCTAAATTTTTCAGTATCGCTTTACCTGTTAAATATCGATTCATTGATTTCAATTCATTAACAAAATCCCTTATTTCATCTGTTCTTAAACTGGCTGTAAAATTGACATAATACCCTGGAATTTCGACTTTCACATTTGAAATAACCCAGTTTACATCCCAATAACTTGAACTATTTGGATATTCACGAGTCAAGACATCTATTTCTACTTTAGTTTTTTCACCTAACAGATGGAACTTCATTTTTAACACCTCATACTTTTAAACTTTTAACTCTGTTTTTATCAAACTAACACACTCAATTATTTTAATTTCGTCTAATATACTTAAAATTCTTTCACTAGAAAATAACACTCGAATAAAAGGTGGTGAACAAATAGTTTTATTACTATTGTCTAAACCCTGTCATTTAGTTTATCGTCTGTTTTAGACATCTATATAAGAGGGTACTTTTTAATAATTTTTCCATGCCAGGGTAATCGCCCTTACCTGTTTTTAAAAAATGAATAATATGATATAGAGTTCTGTAGCTCTTATCCTCATTTTTGATAGATCGAAGAAAATGTGAACCACTATATAGACAAGGATGCATATTTATGAAAAATAACGAGCAAAATGATCAAAATCAAGTACCCGTAGATGTTTTAGTAGCCAAACTAGCTCTTTTTGGGGCTACCCTTACTACGATAGGTGATGGTATAGCAGCATTAGCAGCAGGTATCGCTCTTCAAGAATTGGAAAAGTCAAAAAGCCAAAATTCAATCGAACAAAGCAGTCAATCAGCACAACTCGAGCAAATGCAAAAACAACTTGATGAATTAACAAGAAAGTTAGATAAAATTGAGCGTAGTAAGAGATAGTGCCAGTCTCTTACTATTTTTATTTATGAAACCAATGAAACGACACTTTTTACATAAAACATATTAATGTAAATTCTCTCTCTACTGTGCTAGTCTTGAAACTCACTAAAATAATTCATCTTGGAAAACGTTCGACTTCTCTTAGTCAACTTCCACTATAAGGAAGGAGACATTTATATGTCAGACGAAAGTCTAATAACAACACTGAAAACTCTTTGTGAGTTCAATAATGTTCAAATTACACAGACGTTTAGTTCAAAGTCAAAACAAGTAGCAAAAGTTCGTTGCTTAGAAAATACAAATACGTTCGAGATTACTAACCTAACAAATAATACTGTCACTTTAATTGATAACCTAGAAGAAACCGCGGAAGCCATACAACTTTTAATGAATGAAACGTTTGCTATAACCTCTTTCTGAGAGGTTATTTTTGTTTATATAGTGTCACTATATCTACGTAATGCGTCATAGGCCATTAATTGTTTCTCGAAATCCATTACTAGCATTGGTTTAAGTCATTTAATGTGTATTTATTTTAATAATTTAATTGGTACAATTAGTTAAAGTAAATAGCTTATTGGAAAGAGGTAGTTTTCATGGTAGAAAGTTTTGTTCATCATTTGTGCATCCAAACCAATACATATGAAGAAACATTAAAGTTTTATACGGAAGGACTAGGTTTCAAGCTAGTACAAGAATCACCCAATTTTCATGGGCGTAGCTTTAACACATGGATACAATTAGGAACTTTTTTTATTGAACTGCAAACTGGAAAACAAGATGAAATACTTAGTGATGGAAACACCAATTCACAAGGTCTAACTCATTTTTGTCTTTGGGTTGAAGATTTGAATGCAGAAGTTGCTCGTCTAAGGGAAATAGGCACCGAATTTTTATTAAAAAACAATGATTTCATATACTACCATGTCGAGAATGGTAGGTTATGCTAACTAAAAGCTCCAGAAGGAACTATTGTAGAACTTCGTGACAACAAAGGTATTTAAAAACCTACATGTTCCATAAGGAAGGTTGATAATAGATATTTTAGTAGCAATTATGTAATAACTAATAAACTAAACTGATCCTGGTTAGTCCACATTAAAAATGTCGAGCAATTTTGGGATTTTACATAAGCCTGAATACAATTATATAAACAGTTTTTTTATACGATCGACGAATAGCCATCTAGCTTTTTATAGATAGATGGCTATTTACTATTCAAAAATTAGTGTGTATTTTCTACCGAGGTTTTCACTATAATGCTTATATTGCAAAACTGAATGTGCCAAATTGTATATTAAAACTAATCTGCATATAGCCACAAATTAATGGATTCCTATTAAAGCGTATCCCTCAGTGTAAAACAAAAACAGTAAGTTAATTAGCGTATAGCCTTACTCCCCTACCATACCGTCCTTATCATTATCATGCATGTATGGGTATAACCAATGATCACTCGTGATTGGCATACTAAAACCTGCTGCTTTAGCTTCTTTAATCGTCACCTGTCCATTACCGTTTGTATCCACACTGGAAATATCTTCGTTAGTGTTTGAACTAGTAGGAGCAGGAGGCTTATTACCCGTTAAACCGAGGGATGCATTTACTTCATCAGGGTTAACGTTGTCAAATGTATCAACGATTTTGTTACCCATTATCGTATAGGTATACTGATAGCTTGAGGGAATCTGCGTTTCTGTGTTTGGATAAGTGATAATTGCTTCAAAATTAGTAGCTCCACCCGCTTTACGAATCGCATCTTCCATATATGCTTGATCACCATGTCTATTAAGCGTACGTTCTTGTGGGGTAATATTATACGCATTGGATACCCCTCCGAGAGAATCCGCAATGATATGTCCTTCATCTAAAAAGTCACTTTCGACGCCTGGCACCTTAGCCTCATCAGAGTAGTATCTGCCAGACGATAATACAGGCTCGGTACTGTCATCTTGCAGAGTGATTTCTTCAGCAATAACACGTACTAGCTGCCCGTGTTCATTCGTAAATGCCCAGTATTCACGTTCCCCGTAACCTATGTCAACGACTACGTTAGATTCACGATATCCGGACAAATCACCACCATCCACTTCAACCAGTTTGTAGCCTGCGAATAGGTCCTCATTAGGTTGTGTTGGTATTTCTTCAATTACCGGTTCTTCCACAGCAGTAGGGATCGTTTCTTCTTTTTCACTATTTATATTTGATTCTGCGGGTACTTCTTCTTGAGGAATTGTTTCTACATCTGGAATGGCTGCGTCTTCTACGTCGGTACAACCGACCATGAAGATAGCCGTTAAAAGTATAATTAAATACTTCATTTTCTTTTTCATTTTAGGACTCTCCTATAATAATTTCATATTGTTCATTCTAAAAAAATTCCGAACTAGTATAGACTAACATTATTGTTGGCCTATTGATAATAGTAAATTTTAAGATTTACTGTATTTCAGCAGATAGTTTGTCTGAAATGTGCAGGTGCCCATTAGAGTAATTATAGACGACGCATAAATATTAAAGAGCTTCTTACTTAATAAGGTAAGAAACTCTTTCGTGTAAGCATATTTTTCTTGGGTATGTTTTATTCATTGCTGGTGGCATGTCACATTCTTTATTCTCATAATGTACTAAGCCGCAGCTCATAAAAATACTGCACAATTGGGTGTTTTAACTTCATCTTCTCCGACATGTTTAAAATTCGTTTTTTGCCAAGTCGTCTGTCTACCAAAGCAAGAACATTCAATAATATATCATTACTCTCTAGGCTTTCCTCTATAGAAGAGGATAAAAATTGATTAGCTACAACTACAAAATTTGATTTACTCAATGAGGACTGCGTTGAGAAGAGTTCCTTTGCATATTCTGATAATTTTCTACTCCTTGCAATTACTTGTAGACGATCATCCGGAATCATACCATTGCTTTCTTTTCTTACCGCTTCTATTTCCTCATTGCTGATAGGAATTTGGATAGTGGCATCATTCTTAATTTCCTGCTCAGTTAGATACCATTTAATTAAACTTGTTTTATCACTCATATTCAGTACATTCTTTCTATCTACCGTAATATAACAAGTTCCTGATTTGTCAGATAAATAACGATAGCTACTAGCGCTGTATTCAACCCTTCCATATAATGCAGGGCAGAGATAACTCTCCAAGTTTTTCTTCAATTTGCTCCAGCTCATGTAATTCTCCTTCATCTTTAAAGTATAAATTTTTATCGAGGCATTAGTTTTATTATTTATAATACAATAACACATTCCTAACTAATACAAGATTTAAGTGTGATTAGCATTCGTAAGGTACGGATAGTAGTGTGTGAACAATATTTATAGCAAGGTTTCTAAGTAATTTATAAGATAAAAAAGACATAGATTAGCTGAACTAACCTACGTCTCTTATAGTTTACTCTCATTAATTTAATTACCCTGATGCTGTATTCTTCACAGAGCTTTGGTTCTCTTCCTATACGATAAAAGCAAAGTATAAAATGAATAACAAGCAAAGTACATACATAATTGGATGAACTTCTTTATAACGCTTTTGTGCTACTAAACAGATAGGATATAGAACAAAACCTAATCCAATCCCGATTGCAACACTTGATGTAAGAGGCATCATAATAATTGTTAAAAACGATGGAATGACAATTTCTAATTTAGACCAGTTTATTTTACTGATCTCCATGGCCATTAGGGCACCTACAATGATTAATGCAGCTGCTGTTACTTCGACTGAAATAACGGCAACCAGTGGTGAAAAGAATAACGCAATGACAAAACAGGCTGCTATAACGACAGACGTAAAGCCTGTTCTTCCTCCTACAGCTATACCAGCGGAAGATTCAACACTCGTAGCAGGCGTCGATGTACCTAAAATAGCGCCAATTGCACCAGCTGAAGAATCTGCAAGTAAACCTTTTCCGATATTTGGAATTGTATTACCCTTCATCATTCCTGCTTGGCTAGTAAGTGCAATAAGTGCACCAGCTGTATCAAAAAAGGCAACGATTAAAAACGTGAAAATAACAGTCAGTATCTCTGGTGTAAAAATCTCATCTAAATGATAAAACACAACACCAAATGTTGGCTCAATACTTGGTATACTTCCAACCATCGATGAGGGCACTTTAATTAATCCAAAAATCATACCAATAATCGTTGTAATGACCATTCCGTAGAAAATGCCGCCCTTTATTCCACGAACTAACATAACGATCGTAAGGATTAGGCCAATAATGGCTAGTACGGTCATCGGTGAAGTTAAATCTCCTATGGAAACAAATGTATCTGGATTGCCAGTAATAATTCCTCCATTTTTTAATCCAATAAATGTGATGAAGAATCCAATTCCAGAAGCGATTGCATATTTTAAATCCAAAGGAATGATATTAATAATTTTTTCTCGGATTTTCATTAAACTTAATAGCATAAAAATGATTCCTGCAACAAAGACACCTGTCAAAGCGACTTGCCATTCTACTCCCATTCCAATACAGACAGAAAAAGTAAAAAATGAATTTAAACCCATACTCGGTGCAATTGCGATTGGATAGTTAGCAAGTAGACCAATAAGTAGTGATCCAATGATTGCAGTAAGAGCGGTTGCCGTGAATACAGCCCCACTATCCATACCAGACTGGCTTAGAATAATTGGATTCACGACTAATATGTAAGCGATCGATAGGAAGGTCGTTATCCCTGCGAGTGATTCCTGCTTATAGGAAGTGTTCCGTTCTGTGAATTTAAAAAAGTTTCTCATGTTGTAATCTCCTATTTCCTATAATTAAAGAGTGAAAGGGAATGACTAGAAGTTAGTTTTCCAACCAATTCATTTTATTATCCATTTGATATAAAAAAAGCTTTGACCACTATTAGGTCAAAGCTTTTCTACAAAAAATGGAATAAAAAACATCATTAATTTCCCATTCCTTGTAGACAAGCTATTTATTGGTAGCTAGTAGAAACTTTCAAGCCGTATTCTTGAAATTATACAAGGTATATCTATTCTTTTAAAAACAATAGGAGAATAATAACAAGATTAATTTAAATGGTCAATAGAATATATTGGGAATTATTTTCACTGCAAAAAATGTAAAAAGATTTAAAATAGTAAAAAGATTAATAGGGTGCAATACTTAGTGAACAACAAACCACTAGTCTGGTCTCCAGGATATAAGTAAATTACACTTTCACATCAAAATAATATTAATATAACGAATTGATACTAATAAAATATATATATTATCAAAAAACAACCGAAAAAAATTTTAAAAAAGTTTAGCTAAAGTTCATATAAGTGATTTATACTGTAAATCGAGGCGTATAGGAGGGACATATTATTCAACCTCAAAAAAGCTATATTTATTTTTTTTGCAAACTTTTGTTATATTAATATAGTTTTATTGGATTGAGTTAATGTGTTTTCTTATGATCTGTTCTTCAAGTAGTCAGAACCATAGAGAAATCTATCGTCAAATAACATATTTAAGAGGAGGAACATAGAATGTTTTTAGCAATAAAAGAAATGAAACATTCCAAAACACGTTTTGCAATGATTGGCACAATCATTATGCTAATTGCATGGCTTGTTTTTATTTTATCAGGCTTAGGTAATGGATTATCCACATTAGCTGCTGCAACGATGAAAAATATTGATGGAGATCTTTTCATTTATGAAGAGGGCTCTGAGGGAACGATGATGAAAACGAAGGTGTCTGGAGCAATAGCAGAAGACATTGAGGGTAAATACGGTGTTAAGGAAGCTGCAAAATTTGGACAATCAACAATCATTATTCAAAATGAAGCTACTTCCAACACTAAAGAAAAACATGATGTTGCCTTTATCGGGGTTGATCCTGGCAAATTTATCGAACCAAAAGTTGTAGAAGGTAAGCAATTAGATCCAAATGATCCGTTTGGTGTACTAATTGATGAATCTCTACAGAAAAAAGGATATGAAATTGGCGATACGATTGTAGTAACTAGTTCAGACATCAAATTAAACATAGTAGGATTTACAACTGGCGAAACATTTAACCATTTACCTACAGTCTTTGTTGATGTTGCAACTTGGCAATCTTATGCCTTTGCAGCACCTGGTTCAAATAATGGTCTAGAAGATCCTGTAACGATGATTGCTTTACAAGGAACTTCAATGGAAGCTGACCAGATCACTAAAGACTATGACTTAATTGAAACGTTCACGAAATCAGAAGCGGTAATGGGAATGCCTGGTTATAAAGAAGAAAGTGCCACTATTTACATGATGCTTGCCTTCTTATTTGCCATCTCTGCAGTTATTATTGCCGTATTCTTCTATGTATTCATTTTACAAAAAACGCAACAGTTCGGAGTTATGAAAGCAATTGGTGCTTCAAACCGATTTATTAAAAATTCAATCGTCACACAAGTATTTGTTTTTTCGTTAGTTAGCATTATCGCGGGTATCGGATTGACTTATTTGACAGCATTAGTCTTCCCAGAAGACATGCCATTCAACTTAGATTTTAATATGGTATTGATCTATGGAGTAGTTCTTTTAATTGTTTCTGTTTTAGGTTCCGTTATTTCCGCACGTCAAGTAACGAAAATCGATCCATTAACAGCGATTGGGAGAGTGGAATAAATGACAGGTTTAGTATTAAACAATGTAACAAAATCATTTAAAGAAGGCGATTCAACTGTTGACGCTTTAAAAAATGTTTCGTTAACAGTTGCACCTGGTGACTTCATCGCCATTATCGGCCCTTCTGGTTCAGGGAAAAGTACATTATTATCTATTGCCGGTGCTCTACTTCAGCCTACTAAAGGGGAAGTATTAGTAGGTGGTACAAACGTTGGTAACATGAAAGAAAAAGATCTTTCAGCATTCCGCCTAACTGATATAGGTTTCATCTTACAAACATCGAACTTAATTCCGTATTTAAACGTGCTCGATCAGTTGCTACTTGTTTGTAAAATGAAAGGAAAGGTAACTCCAGCAGAAAAAGCATTTGCTAAAGAACTGTTAACTGACTTAGGCTTAGGATCGAAATTATCCAAGTTTCCAAACGAATTATCTGGTGGGGAACGCCAACGTGTAGCAATTGCCCGCTCGTTTGTTAACAACTCAAACATCATCCTGGCAGATGAACCGACAGCGAGCTTAGACTCTAACCGCGCATTTGAAGTAGTAAAACAAATTCGCAAAGAGGTCAAAGAACGTAATAAGGCTGCTGTAATGGTTACGCATGATGAGCGTATGCTAGAGTTTTGTGACAAAGTGTACCGCATGGAAGATGGCGTGTTAACACTAGAAGGTTAGATTTTAGTTTATAACTAATCTCTACGTCGTAGATTCATTGACTATAAAGAGATTCTCTATACAGCTAATTGGCTGGCTTAAGTTCTGCATTATGGAGCTTAAGCCAGTTTTTTTGTTTCAAGTAAACTATATGCTCCTGGCCATATAAAACACCCCGAAAATGTTAGTTTCAAGTCTATCATTTACGGGGTGTTTCAAAATAAACGGACTTTGCTTAATCTTAAGAACTCTTCATACTACAAGTTGGTTCCATTCGATTCGATGACTTTCTTGTACCAATAATAGCTATTCTTCTTAATGCGCTTTAAATCATGTTCTCCCTCTTCATGCTGATTTACATAAACTAACCCGTAACGTTTTTGGAAGCCATTTAACCAACTTAACAAATCTGTGAAGGACCAAATACAATAACCTAGAACATTGGCTCCATCGGAAACTGCCTCCTGAATGGCAATGATATGAGAACGCAAATATTCAATCCGATAATCATCTTGAATCACTTCTTCCGCTTCTACCTTATCGTATTCTCCTAACCCATTTTCACTTATCAGAATAGGAAGACCATAACGATTAGTCATTCTACGTAGGGCAATTCTCAGCCCTTCCGGATCGATATTCCAATCCCAGTTAGTGCGTTCTAAGTTTGGATTGGCAATTGTTTTATATAATCCCGGTATGCCAGTATCTTTCGACGTTCCTTTTTCACCAGTGGTATTCATTTCCGATGATCCAACACCGCCTACTAAAGGGTTTTCTTCAAACGTTGTTGTCTGATAGTAATTTAAACCAATAAAGTCTGGCTTACCCTCTTTTAATAACTCAAGATCACCTTCTTCAATAGTGGGTGAGAGTCCTTTTTTCTCTAAGTAATTCCAAGCTACCTCTGGATACCTACCCCATATATATGTATCCATCCACCAATGACTATTTAGCTCCTCGGCATTTTCAGCAGCTATAATATCCTTTGGGCTAGAAGACGCGGTATAAGCTGGAGAGTAGGCAAAGCTTGGACCGATTTTCCCATTGGGAACATATTTATGAAATTCTTTGATCACACTAGCATTTGCTAAGTTTGCATGGTGATTGACTTGATAAAATAGTTTTTCATCATTCATACCTGGAGGATGTGTCCCCATTTGGTATCCGTGGCTTGTAAATATATTCTGCTCATTTAAGCTAACCCAATATTTCACTCGGTCACCAAAGTGTTTAAATAATTCTATACTGTAATTCGTAAAGTCCTCAATAATTCTCCTAGACTCCCAGCCTCCGTACTCATCCTGAAGGGCCTGTGGCAAATCCCAATGATACAATGTCAAAATCGGCTCTATGTTATTTACCTTTAATTCATTAATTAATTGATTATAAAACTCCAAGCCCTTTTGATTAACTTCTCCTCTGCCTTTTGGAAAAATACGTGTCCAAGCAACAGAAAATCGATAGGTTTTCATTCCCATTTCTGCCATCAAGCGAACATCTTCCTTATAACGATGGTAGTGATCTACTGCCACATCACCGTTTGTTCCTTTAAATGTCTTACCAGGTATACGAACAAACATATCCCAGTTTGAAACACCTTTTCCATCCTCATTCCAAGCACCCTCCACTTGATAGGCTGCAGATGCTGCTCCCCATAGGAAATCCTTTGGAAACGGTTTAAGCGTTTGATGTATCATCGATTTCACCCTCCTAGCTATTCTCCATGCATCGACTGTCTCTGTATGAAATGATACAAAGCTCCGATTAAATTAGAATCATTACCAAACTGACATCTTTCTACTTGAATAGTTAAACTATCCTTATCATGTTTCATTTGATTTAAGGTTTCATTGATTTGTTCAATGAAACCCTCTCGAGTGCTGATGGCTCCACCTATCAAGATTTTTTCTGGGTCAATTACATACTGTAAATTATAAATTCCTACTGCTAATCGTTTAACAAATTTTTCTATTTCATTTTGTATCTCTTTGTTACCGTCTTCAGCCAATTCATACACTTTTTCACCTGTAAGGGCATTCGGTTCCATTCCTTCGCGCATTGCAACTTGGTTTATCAATCCACCAGTTGCAGCTAAAGTACTCCACGTTTTCCCTATTGGTTCCTCTAAATAGTCCTCCATGATCATATAACCAAATTCTCCAGCAAAACGGTTCTTGCCATGTCGAATTTTTTTATCAAGAACTATTGCTCCTCCGATACCGGTCCCGATCACGATACATAGGTAATCCTTTATATCCTTTGCAGCACCGATCCATCCTTCTGCTAACCCCGCGCAATTAGCGTCATTTTCAATTTCTACCCTTATATGTGTCCGGTTCTGTAGAAGCTCTTTTAGACTCGGTCCGTGGATATACGGTAGTGCTGTGACTCCCCCTATATGCCCCGTCTCTACATTGACTGCACCAGGTACACTTATAGCTATTCCCCTTAGTTCGTATTGTTTTTGGAAATCCTTTACGATAGATTCCACCGTATCCACAAACAGCTTTAGACTAGCTTCAGGAGTGGGAGCAAATGACTTTTCAATAAATTCTCCCAAATCATTCATAAGGGCATATTTGATAGAAGAACCTCCAACATCAAAAACAGCATAGTAATTCACAAAATTACCTCCTATCAACCCTTTTCGTTCCGCACGACTCCCTTATCATCAACTCGGAGTCGATCAACACTGGCTTTAATTGTGTCTCTCCATTTATCAAATCATTCAACATATAAGCGGATAATTTCCCGAACTTTTCTTTATCCTGCTTTACCGTCGTAAGTTTTGGCTCACTATAGCGACAAGCCACAATGTCATCACATCCGACAATTTGTATATCTTGTGGAACATTCAGTCCCTCTTCCTTTATCGCTCTTAAAGCACCTAAAGCCATCAGATCAGATGTAGCAAAAACAGCTTCAGGATGCTCTTTACATTGCAGTATTTTTTTCATCGCCTCATATCCGCTTTCTTCATGAAAGTCACCATACTCAATCCACTCTTCGCGTAATTCTAGACCAAATTGATGCATAGCTTCATAGAAACCCTGTTTCCGATAACGAGAAATCGCAGAATCCCATTTCCCACCTATATAACCAATCTTTCTAACGGAATGTAGATAAAAAAATTCTACTACTTTTCTTGATAAATCCACATTATCTGTCATGATGTAGCTAGATTTCGGACCTTTTAACTCAATATCTATACCGATACATGGAATTCCTTCCTTCGCCACATCATAGATAGCCTCTTCCACTTCCTCACCGGCAATTACGATACAACCATCCACTTGAAAATGTCGACATCGTGCTAAATAGCTGCCTTGCCCCATTTGAAAGCGTTCATTGGAAAACATGATAATATCATAGCCTAGTAAACCGATGTTCTTTTTAAAAGCTGAAATAACCTCATTAAAATAAGGATGTGTCATTTCCACATTAATCTTTCCAGCATAGATCAACCCAATAAGATTTGACCTTTTTGTTGCCAGAGTTCTTGCCGAAAAATTAGGTTCATACCCCTTTTGGTTGATGACATCCATCACTTGTTTCTTTGTTTTGTCACTAATGCCTTCATAGTTATTGATGACCTTTGAAACAGTGCCTGGGGAGACACCTGCCATTTGTGCGATATCTTTTATAGTTAAATTCATCTCTTATCCCTTCTATTACACGTTACTTTATTTCACAGAGCCTTCTGTAATACTTGATATAAATAAGCGATTAAACAATAGGAAAACAATCAAAAGTGGGATAGTTGCCCAAAAGACACCCGATAAGATCATGCCAAAGTCTGCGTTTTGTGTATTACTTAATTGGGCTAAAGCAACTTGAATCGTATACATCTCCGGATCTCTTAAAACGGTAAATTGCCATAAAAATTCGCCCCATGCAGCCGAAAATACAATAATTCCTAATGTTGCAAATGCCGGAAGTATAATGGGAAGTACAATACTACGATAAATTTTAAAGTTGGAGCATCCGTCTAATTTTGCTGCTTCAATTAGCTCATCTGGGACAGATTGACTAATATATTGTCTCATCAGGAAGATACCTAGAGGATTAAGGAAGAACAATACCATCACACCTGGTAACGTATCAAGTAATCCTGCCTTAGAAATTAGGAAATATTGCGGAATTAACCCTAATTGAGGCGGTATAATCATCGTTAAGAGGATAGCAGTAAAAAGTATATTTTTACCTCGAAACTTAAACTTCGCAAAGGCAAAGCCAGCTAATGAACTAATAAACAAAACGACAACGGTGACAATTGAACAAACAATCAGTGAGTTCCACATGGCTTGAAAGAAATCAATTTTATCCAAGACCTTTTTAAAATTCTCTATTAATAAGCTCCCAGGTGTAATTGTTGGTGGAATGGAATTGTAAGCAGAGCTAGGGCTTGTTGCCATTACAAACATCCAGTAAAACGGAAACAACGAAAGTAGGGATGCAATGGACAAAAGTACATAAGAAAGGATTTTACTAAAGGACGGTTTTCTTCCTTTTTCCGATTTATTCACTAGTTTCTACCTCTTTTCTTCCTACCAATGCCTGAGGTTAATAATGTATTGATCGTAGCAAAAACGGTTATCAATACTAATAATATGATAGCTGTAGCCGATGCCGTCCCAAAAGATTGAAGTTTAAAAGCGTCCCGGTACAAATACATAACAATTGTCATCGCTTCGTCTCTTGTAAAAGCACTAGTTCCTAAAAAGATGGTTGGTTCAGAAAATAACTGCAAAGCTCCTACAGTTGAAGTGAAGACCGTTAAAATGATAAATGGCTTCAGCATCGGTATGGTAATGTATATAAGCTGTTGAAATTTATTTGCTCCATCGATCGTTGCTGCTTCGTACAAATAGCTTGGGATACTTTGAATACCAGCAAGATAGATAATGGTGTTATACCCTACCCACCGCCAAAATACCATAATCGAAATGGCAATCTTCGTTCCCCACTCAGAGCTGCTCCAGCTCACAGGATCCAGCCCCGCCAAACTTAATACATAATTGGCTAAAGAAGATTCATGATCGCTAAACAATACACTAAAAATAAGAGCTACAGCCACCATGGAAGTAATATACGGCATAAAAATTGTTACCCGAAAGAAATTTCTAAACTTTAAAAATGCCAGATTTAATAAATAGGCAAAAATGATTCCAAACACTAATTGAGGGGCGGTTCCCATGATTCCCATGACAATTGTGTTGTAGACTGATTTCCAAAAAAGAGGATCTGTTAATACTATTTTAAAATTTGCTAAACCAACAAAAGTCATAGGACTTAATCCATTCCACTTTTGAAATCCTAGATAAATACTAAATAATGCTGGATATAACCCAATAATAGCAAAAATAATAAAGAAAGGTGCAATATATAAATAACCTGAAGCCATATCTTTTTTTGCTTCGGACATGTACCTTTTTTTTCTTACCTTTTCCTTATTACTTACAGCACTCATATACTCACCTCATGTCCTATGAAAGGTGGAATGGAAGCTCATTCAACTCCTCATCCACCTTCAAATCTATTATTCTCTTTACTAGCGATTCATTAAATCCTTTGCACGCTTAACTGCTGCAGCCCACTCTTTTTCTGGATCTGCCCCTTTAGCTTGAACATCCTTTAAGGCATTCAGTACTTCCTGATAAACCGGGAAGTATTTTTCTCCTTTATACACCGCTCCATTGATATCTTGTGCTGCTTGAGCAAATACTGGTGCTGTTGATTGTCCACCAAAGAACTCATCTTCATTGTTTTTGAAGGAATCCATTTCGTAAACAGACGGAGCAGATGGGAATAATCCTTTTGATTGGAATGATTTTATTTGATTGTCAGGAGAGATTAACCACTCTGCAAATTCATAAGCTTCAGCTGCATGTTTAGTTTCTTTTGGGATGGAGATAAACGAACCGCCCCAGTTTGCAGCAAATTCAGTTGGCAATGTTGCTACTCTCCATTTACCTACTGCTTCTGGTGCATTCCCTTCCATCCAACCTTTTAACCAGCCAGCTCCTAATTCAGCTGCAAATTCACCTTTGTTTACCGCATTTGCCCACTCTGGTGACCACATTTCAAATTTTCCGACAATGCCAAGCTCATTAAGCTTTACTGCATAATCGTATGCCTCTTTAACCGCATTTCCTTCTTGCTCTATTAATAATTCACCCTCAGGGTTTAGGAACGTTTCTTGTGCTGCATCTAAATAAGATCTGAATGCCATTTCAATACTATCAATGAATGGTTTTCCAGTCTTTTCCTTAACCTGTATACCTGCTTCTTCAAATGCTTCTGGAGAACTGATGAGTTTAGCTACTTCTTCAGGATCTGTTGGTAAACCAGCTTCTTCAAAGACATCTGTACGATAGTATAAAGCTTTTGGACCAATATCCGTTGGTAAGCCGATTAAGAAATCCCCGGCATTATTTTCTCCAGTACTCCATTTCCAATCTAAGTATTGATCTTGAATATCTTTTGCCCCAAGATCATAAAGGTTTTCAAACTGGTCTTGTGCTGCTTTAAACCGATCTAATTGATCAATCTCTAGCATCGTAATATCTGGAGCTCCGCTTCCTGCTGATAATGCGGTAAATAATGCATCATGGTGCTCTGCAGTTTCAGCAGCTCTTACTTTAACTTTCACATTAGGATTTTCCTCTTCATATGCCTTTGCTAAGTCTTCATAGTTAGTAGCACCAAAAGTCCAAAAGTTTAAGGTAACTTGGTCTTGTGAGCCTCCGCTTTTTCCACCTTCAGACGATTCCTTTTCAGAACAAGCTGCCAATGATAGTGCAAGAACAGCCGACAAGCCCAAAGCACTTATTTTTTTAAAACTTCTCAAATTGATTCCCCCTAATTTTTTTGGTCAATGTGTCTTACAGGTTGTAATTCTTCAACAAAAATAATGAAAGTTATTATTTTTGTATCATGCACCTCCCATATTGTCCTCATCATAAAAACTAAGCTACTTGACGCATTACGGAAACCGGTTTCTAAACTATATGAAAAAAAGCAATAATTAGAAGGTGAAACCGCTTTCAAATTGAATTATATCCCTAGATTAATAGAAAATCAAGAATTTTCTTACAAATTAACGAAAACGCTTTCCAAAACTAAATTACTATAATAATTACACTATTTTATTTATAAAGCGGCTCTCCCTATTTCTTAACTTCGTCGTTACCAACTGAGTTCTCTAAAGCTCCCTACCATTAATCCTACGACTTAGAAAACTAAGCTATGTTCTACAGGCGCTATAAAAAAAGCGTTACTACAAAAATGTTGTAGTAACGCCTTGTATCATTATTTAATACGGTTAACGATTAATAAGTCTTCTTTAGACATATTGTACGCTTTGTCGCCTAATTCAAGAATTAGTTTTCGAGCTTCTGCGTGTGTTTCTGGTGTAAAGCTGTCATCACGACCCATTTTTAAATAATCGTAAAAGACTGGTGGTAAGAAATTTTCTTTTAGTAAAATTTCCACTGCTTCACCATTTTTCTTTGTAAACTTATATACATAACCGGTTGCACGGTGTGGATCATATTGTGCTTTAGGATAGTTTATATCAACTATGTATTCTCCGCGTGTTTTTGCACGTGTCACAAACTCGAAGCAATCACGAAAGCCAGGGCCGCCGTGACCAGAAACAATAGAAATGTCTTCGCGGTTTGGAATTTCTTCACCATATAATTCTTCAAATGCTGTTTCTAAAATACGGAATGCTACACCAATTGCCATATATGCACCGTAGCCATGGAATTTTTTAATATCATCAAATGAAATTTCAAGTAAATCTGTGCGGTCATAAATTTTAATCGCTCTCATACTATTCTACTCCTATCTCGTAAAAAACTATTCTCAAATAGTATCCTATCATAAACAAAACCTCAATAATCGTTTTTAATCACTATAGTAAAATAGATTAATATAAAAACTGCTGTACTGATGACTCCTTGCATGTTATTCACAAATAAAACTTGAGCTTTTTGACTTTACTTTTAACATATAAAAAAATTCTTTTCATCTAATCAATATTAATTACACTAGCCTTATTAATCTCCTCCACCACAGCTTGAGCAGGAACTATCTGAAGAGCAAGACCTACAGGAACTGCCCGACCCGCAACTTGTACAATTTGATAAACTGTCGCTATTACTTATTTTCATGTAACTTGAAAATTCATCATAATGGAAATAAGAAACTGACAAAAAAGGAACGAGCAATGCGTTGTAATTTTGTTGAGTTTTTCCTTTTATCAACTGTTGCTGTATAAGCTTTTTCTCGTAATCTCTTATACCATTTACTGTATTTTTCATGGAAAAAATAAGCGCAAGTACAGTCTTCATATATTTCGTATCACGTTTAAAGTAAATATCGATTAGTTCATTTTCAGATAAATTTTTGAAATCATCCATAACATTTGGAGATACAGGGTTTCTAAAAAAGCCTTTATAAAGTCGGTTATTCTCACTTCTTATGAAAAATAGCTCCGCATACACCCAATCAAAAAAACCACGTAAATCTGGATCGGGTTCTATCTTTACATTTGGACTGTGATGAAGCTTTGCCCCTAAATAATTTGTTGAAAAATTATCATACTCACGGGTAAACATAAGCATCTCATGCCACAACTCATCGACTTTCTCACTAAACATTGGTGACTCTTTTAATAGAGAAGTCATTATAAAATACCGTTTCAAATCTAAGAGACGCCACTCATACTCATTGTCTTTTAATCTATTATTTTTCCTTACCCGCACTTCTACATTTTCCATAAAACTTTTATTTAGGGATTGCTCCAGTGTATCATTTAGCTTTTTTAATCCTTTAATTTGTTTTATTTCTAATGTTTTTGGGGGTAAACCAAATTTAAATGAGGTTTTCTTGCGTACGAATACAATAAACCAAATAAAACCTATAAGCAGTAATACTATCCATTCCATAAAATGCCCCCAGCCTTATTGATAGCTTTTAGTAAAAGTTATTGCGTTTTTATCTCCCCATTCACATAACTGTTCCAAAACAGGTAATAGAGTATCTGCTTGATGCGTAAGTATGTACTCTACTTTAGAGGGGATTTATGGGTACTCTTCTCGTAAAACCATACCATCCTATTCCTGCTCTTTGAGCTGTGAACTAAATGTTTTAAAGGTAATGGCTCCTATTTGTCTTTGAACGGGTTGGTTTTCAGCTAGGAGATAAAAAATTAGCACTTTCCACTAACCAACAATTACAGACAATGTAAACCCAAAAGATTTCTCTTGAATATTCCTCCATACTCATGTTGGCACTATCCATTCTGATAGGAACTATCAAAATACTATTTTTTCTTTTTCTTCATTTTATACTTACTTTACTTTGAAATAAAGGAGAGAAAGTAATGAATAATGTTAAAACATACAATCACAATCTTTGGTATCATGGTATTACTCAAGGTTACAGCGTCAACGACACTATCTACATTTCAGGGCGATATCGAGGCTCAGACCCGTCAAACGCTTGAAAATCTAGACCGTGTACTAGAGGGATTTGGTGTAACAAAATCCAATCTCGCTTATGTGGAACTCTATCTAACGAATCCTCAAGAGCATTTCTGCGAAGTCATAGAAATGTTTAAGGAATATATCGGAGAACATCGTCCAGCCGGCAGCAGTATCGGCGTAACTTATTTGGCTTTCCCTGAGCAACTATTATGGTCCGATTTTAGCTAACTACGTGTGGATCCTGATTCACTTTTTGTATAATTGTTTATCTATAAAAATTATGTAGTACTACTACCTTGTACTGTATACCGTCCCTACCAGAGAATCTTTAGCCTTTTGAAAAGTCCTGTTTGAAGTGTTCTCATTTCTTTCTCTTCATTTTAAAGGGGACAACAACTGACAAAGCGACTGCTGTAAATAAAGATTTTCCTCCATTCTTACCTGAGCATGTATAATTCTTCAAAAAAAATAATTTATAACGTATAATAGCTGAGTATCTAATAATAAAATTTTGAGGGGTTATGCTATGGTTCCAGACAAAATGAATGCACAAAAATTGGCTTATGAATACATTCGAGAACGTATGCTAGATGGAACATATAAAGGTGGAATGAAGCTCGTAGAAGAACGTCTTGCAGGTGAGATAGGCGTGAGTCGCACACCAATACGGGAAGCAATTAAAAGGTTGGAACAAGA
This sequence comes from uncultured Psychrobacillus sp., assembly GCF_938022135.1. Taxonomy (NCBI): domain Bacteria; kingdom Bacillati; phylum Bacillota; class Bacilli; order Caryophanales; family Bacillaceae; genus Psychrobacillus; species uncultured Psychrobacillus sp. The sequence goes on along the minus strand of NZ_CALIED010000084.1, from coordinate 84,089 downwards.
AGGTTTAATAAAAAATAAGCATGTCTACAATCCCACTGCTCAAGATTTGATATACATATATGAAATTCGCATAGCTTTAGAAAGTTTTGCTGCAAAAAGAGCAGCAAACTATATGAGAACAGAAACGATAATAGAACTAGAAAATACCATAAAGAAATCTCGTAATTTGCTTTTAGAAGGACAGTCAAAAAAAATATACAATGAAACCCAACACTTTCATGATTTAATTATAAATGAATGCCAAAATCCGTTAATGATTGAAAGATTAGAAGAAGCTCAGACTATTTTCTATTTATTTAGCTTAAGGTTTGATATATATAATCGTCCACATCTAATAGATGAGCATGAAGAAATTTATAAAGCCATTAAAAATAAGGATGAACAACTAGCTAGTGACCTAATGGCCAAGCATTTGTATAAAGACATGAATTTCACTCTTGAGATTATTGCCAGAAATGGACAGTATTAGAATAATTAGCGGTTCAAACTTTGAAAATTCAAACTTATATAACTCTGCACTGATTCTACCAGAAATGGATGAATTGGTGTTTTTTTGTACTTATTTTATAATATTTAGCCAATACATACACTTTGTAGTATTTACTACAATTGGTGACTGTTCATATAAGGTGTTCTCCTGTCGCTAACCTTTTCATAACATATTCTAAACTTTTATGTGTACAAATAACAAAAGGTTGTAGTAAAATGAAAAATGTTGTTTTGTATACAAAAAATATATTTTTGTATACAAAGAGCTTCTTTTATAAAAACTTTAAATGATTAATAAAGGAGAATAAGTATGACGCAGTACAATTTAGAAGAATTGAGGTTGCTCAATCAAGTGCTATTTGCCCTTTTTATCGTAGCCGATTTTGCACTTTTCCTATTTTTTTATAATAGTCCATTCCCATGGTTTGCCCTTTTAGGTTCTGGAATTGGTTTAGCCATCATTGTTCTTTGTTGGTCGGGAAGAAAATACATTATTTTTATAGCATCATTACTAGTTTTTTCAGCTCTTCATACACTTGTTTATAATTGGAGCTCTATTGTGCATTAAAAAACGCATTAACTATTTAACTAGTTAAATAGTTAATTATTTATTTTATGGGAGGTTTTAATGTGTCAGAACAAGAAAAGAAAAATTCCGTTTTAGACAAACGTTCATCTAGACGTACATTCATCAAAAATTCTGGTTTGACAGTAGGTGGAGTTGTTTTAGGTGGAGCTTTAGGAAGTCTTCTATTAAAAGATGATAAATCGATCACTACTGAAATTCAGAATCATGCAAAAACGCCTACTGCTAATCCAAATTTAGCGCTTATGTTCTTCACGCCAAAACAATATCAAGTTACTCAAGCAGCAGTGGAACGAATTTTCCCTGAAGATGCAAATGGACCTGGTGCCAAAGAGCTTAATGCCGCTGTTTATATTGATCATCAATTAGCTGGTCCATGGGGTTCTAACGTAAAAGATTACCGTTTAGGTGCTTTTTATAAAGCAGAAGAAAACCAAGGTCCACAAACAAAAATTCTTCGTAAAGATCTTTTCTTAGCTGGTTTAGATAGCTTAACCAAGTATAGTAACGAGCAATATGAAGTTGACTTTATAGACTTAGAAGCTACTCAACAAGATGAAGTTCTACTTACTTTTAGTGAAGGTAAAGTAGAATTATACGGAAAAGTTTCTTCTTCTCAATTTTTCAATTTACTACGCACATTAACTATTGAGGGTGTATATGCAGACCCGATGTATGGTGGTAACAATGAAATGACTGGCTGGAGTATGCGTAAGTATCCAGGATCTCGTATGCAATATGTAGCAGAAATACAAGACGAGAAATTTATCGAACTTGAACCACAAAGTTTAAATTCTCATATGGGACATTAATAATAGAAAGGGACTGACATATATATGGTTACAAAATTACCTAAAGTGCCTGTTGTAGTAGTAGGAATGGGATGGGCTGGCGGAATCGTCTCTGCTGAACTAACGAAAGCGGGAATAAGTGTTGTTGGGCTAGAACGTGGTAAAGACCGTACAACTGCTGATTATGCAATGGGACATGATGAACTTCGTTACCAACATCGAACAGAGCTAATGCAAGATCTTTCAAAGGAAACAATTACTTATAGAAATACACTATCAGGCAAAGCCCTACCAATGCGACACTACGGTACATTCATAGTAGGTGACGGTGTTGGTGGTGCTGGTAGTCACTGGAATGGACAAACTTATCGTTTCTTACCTTATGATTTCGAAATTCGTACGAAAACTATTGAACGTTACGGAATCGAAAAAATTCCTGCTTGGATGGAAGGTCTTAACGACTGGGGTCTAACTTATGATGAAATGGAACCCTACTATGACACATTTGAAAAAATGGCTGGTATTTCAGGGGAAACAGTAGAATTATGGGGCAAACGATCTAATCCATATCCAACACCTCCTTTAGTGAAAACACCATTAATGAAAGAATTCGAAAAAGCAGCAACAAACTTAGGATACAAACCTTTCGTTATGCCTGCTGCCAATCTTTCTGAAGCATATACAAATCCAGATGGTATCTCTCGCGCAGCATGCCAGTACTGTGCATATTGCGAAAACTTTGGATGTGAATATGGAGCTAAAGGTGATCCTGCTGTAACAGTAATTCCGGTTGCAAAACAAACAGGTAATCTAGAACTTCGTACACATTCTAATGTTTTAGAATTAACTAAAGATGGTAATAAAACAACCGGTGTTATTTATGTTGATATGCTAACAGGAGAAAAATTTGAACAACCTGCAGATGTAGTTGTAGTCGCAAGTTATGTATTCAACAATGCTCGTTTACTTCTCAATTCTGGTATCGGAACTCCTTATGATCCAAAAACAGGTAAAGGGACAATTGGTAAAAACTACTGTTATCAAATAACTGCTGGAGGTTCTCAGCTTTTCTTCGAGGACAAAGAGTTTAACCTCTATGGTGGTGCTGGTGCATTAGGTATTGAGATTGCAGAATATATGGGAGACAATTTTGACCATTCTGAAGTAGATTTCATTCACGGCGCTGGAGTTCGCTCCACACAATATGGTGACCGTCCAATTGCAGTGAATCGTGTACCTGCTGGAACTCCAAATTGGGGTGCGGAATTTAAGGAAAAATCTATTAAATATGCAAACTCAAACTTCCCTGTTAAAACACAAGGTGCTTCTTTACCTCACAAAGAAAATTATCTGGACCTTGATCCGGAATTTAAAGACGAATTTGGTTATCCGTTATTACGTATGACATATGAATATACAGACAACGACCGTGCAATGGGAAAATACATGTCAACGGTTACTCGTCAAATTGCAGAAGAAATTGGTGCAGATATTATCGATACAAATGAAGAGCAAGCTCCGTTTAATGTGAACAAAGATTCCAACACACATAACACAGGTGGTGTTATTATGGGTGCGGACCCAGCAACATCTGCCTTAAACACATACCTACAAATGTGGGAAGCTGAAAATGTATTTGTGGTAGGCGCATCTGCATTCCCACATAATAGTTGTTTCAATCCAACTGGTACACTTGGCGCACTTTCTTATCGTGCTGCAGAAGGTATTCAAAAATATTTAAAAGAAGGCGGATTATTAGTTAAAGCATAAACGACAACTAGTCTATTAAATAGCTCTTGTCTGCATTAATTTTGTGGGCAAGAGCTTTTTTCTTAAAACTTTAACGGAACCTCCCTCTTCTTTTTTATTTATCTTCTATTCAAAAAATCCCCTAAAATGTACAGCAGATCACTTTTATTTTACTACTATCTTTTCTAGAGACGTATAAGTCTAATTTATTTTATTGAATGGATTACCTTAAACATTAGCTTGAGTTATATAACAAGGGAGAAAACCCTTTTACAGTTTAAATCTCTTGTGATCTGGTATGGTTTTTTAGTAGTTCTTCTAATAACTCCCTATATATGAATAAAAATATCAACTCACCCGCTCCTCTTATACCTCTTTACGAAATGATAAGGCTTTTTAAAAGATGGTCTAATACTAGTCCCCTTTGTTATATATGTAGAAATAGACCTAAATTGTTCAAATATGATTATAAAAAAGAGTTAATATATAGATTTTAGCTAATCATATAGGTTATATTAGTTCAAGTGGATAAATAAGGAGCTATGAAATACGATGACTAAACAATCACAAAAAACGTTATGGGCTCAAGTAGTTAAAACAGGAATCATTAAGTCTAATCTTATTCCAATGATTGCTGGTTTAATGCTTGCTTTATATACTTATGAGTACAGCTTTGTAGATAATATTTGGAATGTAGTTTTTGCATTTTTAGGAACAGCAGCCGTTATTGCTGCCGCTGGTTCGTTTAATAACATTTATGATCGTGATATCGATGCTATTATGGCTCGTACGAAGGTACGTCCAACCGTAACAGGCGCTATATCGATTAAGAAAGTTTTAATAGTCGCGATTTTATTATTAGTAATTGGATTAATTTTATTATATTTAGCATCGCCATTAGCAAGCCTACTTGGATTTTTGGGAGTATTTTTTTACGTAGTTCCTTATACCATGTGGACGAAACGCCATACGATTTGGAATACGGAAGTTGGAAGCATATCAGGTGCAATGCCTCCTTTAATCGGTTGGGCAGCTGTTGCTCCGGACATTTGGCACCCAGCATGTTGGGCATTGTTTTTAATCATGGTCATATGGCAAATGCCTCACTTTTACGCGATTGCCATTCGAAAAAAGGATGATTATGCTGCTGCAAACATTCCAATGCTTCCCGTTGTTAAAGCAGGAAGACGCACATATATCCAAACAAATTTCTATTTAATTTTATTAGTGCTATCTAGCTTTTTGTTTTACCCACTTAGCTTAGGTCTCACTTTAGTTTCACTTGTTTTAGGTCTATTTTGGTTGGGATTAAGCTTATTTGGAACACGCAAAATGGATATGAAAGACTGGGCAAATAAAATGTTTAAATTCTCATTAATCCATATGATTGTGATTTACTTTACGGTGATTATATATGCTAGTATGGGTTTGCTCTTAGACGCTTTATAATGATGAGTTGTTTATCTTGCAGCGAAACAATTTTATTTCCCTATTAGATAAAAATGAAAGGCTATTCCTAGCTCATGCTAGAATAGCCTTTCATTTTTATATCCTTCATAAATTTTTTGTAATTTCTCTTCGAAAAGACTCATATGGACCATGCGTGCTTCCCGCAAATATTCTTTTCCCTCAATGAACAGAAGCATAGCAGGGACTGAAAAAACAATAAACCTTTCTGCAACCTCTTCTACTTCAGCCGAATCAACGTGTGCGAGCTGTATATCAGGAAACTTTTCCATAAGTACCTTCACTTGCGGCAAAAGAGCATGACAAACCGTGCATTCTCTATGGGATACGTAAATAAAGCTTAATGGATTGCTGGAAATAAAACGATCAACTTCCTCAATTGTAAGAAACTCTTCAAAAATTCTAATCTTAATCACTCTTTTCAATGTATAATTATTTGTTAAGCATTTATACTTCTTTCATTGGACATTACATTCAGTAATGATGTAATATCCTATCCTTAGTTTATATACTTTCTTCCCTCTAAATTTTAGGAAATCAAGTGATTTTGTAACATTTTTAGCTTTAATAATATATGCGAATTTTTATAATTTGTTTTGTTGTAAAAATGCTTCTAAAATCCTTTCAATAGGTAAACTAGCATTTTTTATTAATTTTTCTACTTTGGGCTTTATTTGCTTATTCGAAGCAATTATTTTTTTATATTCTTCTCCATCAAAAGAACGTAAAGAATCTATTGCATATTCAGCCACTTCATCACTCTCATTAAGTAAATCTAATAATATATTAAATCCATATACCCCGTTATCTCCACCTATACAGTAGGCCAATCTAATTTTATAATTATCTGAGCTATTTTTAGATAATACTGCATCTATTTTTTCGTACATTCACTTTCCTCCTCTATTTACTAAAACCACCTGGTTATGGAGTATTAAGACAGCTCGTCCACATTAACTTAAAATATCTTTTGCGCCATCTTGATCATTAAAAAAAGATTCCTTAGTTTGTTTAGTTAAATCACTCATCTGCTTATTAATTTGCTTTACACATTTTTCAATATGTTACTTTTACCAGAAGACTTAGTATTATTCATACCACTCATTGGCTGAATATTCTTCAACCAAATCCATAGTATTAAGATTATTTTCAAGGCAAAAATTTAGTATTTCACCAATTAAAAAATCTACTTCCTCTTGCCTTACTTCAAAACCTTTATGACCGTTCCATTCAGAATTGACTATTACATCTAAATTAAATTCTACTAAAACATATAAAAATTCTCTTATAATTATTGGAAAAGCTATATTGAACCCTTTAAAGTTAACCCAAACTACAGCATTACCACTATCCAATATATTAACTTTAAATGAGTATTCTCCATACCTATACCACACAGTATTATTCTTTCTTTTTTCTTCTCTCATAGATTAATTTCCTCCATATATATCATATAGACCAGTAAGAACATCCACACCAGGGTTACTTCTTGTACTAGCATAATAACTCCCTTCCATGAACATGGATTTAACCATTAAAACAATTCATAAGGATTACTAATATCCAGATTAATAAAGTCTATTGTATTAAGTAAACCTAAGACTTTATCCTTATTTATAAAAAAAGAGTAAACAGAACACCTGTTTACTCACTTGCCTTTATTTTTAGAGATATCCATTAGATTTGAAGCAATAGTTCGTCAGCATTATATAATGCCACACAGTTCCTCCCTTTATTTTTTGCAGCATATAACGCTTGGTCAGCTTCTCTAATTAGCTGTTGAATGGAATATCTATCCTCTCCTACTTCCAGAAGAGCGTGAGATATCCCGAAACTTGATGTTACTTCTATTTCTTCTTTATTAAAAACGACTAAGCTTTCTGCAACTGCTTGTCGAATGATATTTGCTCTATTAGCAGCCTCCATCAAAGAAGTATCTGGCATACAAATAATGAACTCTTCCCCTCCGTAGCGACCCATGTAGTCTTCAAATCGTAATTTTTCCTTTACTATGCTTGTAATACGGGTCAATATTATATCTCCTGCCTCGTGCCCATACGTGTCATTAACCCTTTTAAAATGATCAATGTCAAACATTACTATGGAGATACTTCCTCCATCTATCGATATATCATCAAATACTACTTCCGTTTTATTCATAAAGAATGTACGGTTTAATACCTGGGTAAGCCCATCTATGCTTGCCAATTGTTTTAATTTTTCTTCCATCTGTACTTTTTCCGTAACATTTATAAAGGTAATAATTTTACCGACCTGTAACCCACTTTTATTCATCACTTCTGTAAAATTTATTCGGAAGTGTATAACTTGCTCATCTAGTAAGCTAGTATAATCAGACTCTATTTCTTCATCTAACCTCTCTTTAAGTTTAGGATTTTCATCAAGAACCTCTGCAATCGCTTTACCAATATGATGACTACTTAAAGTCGGAATTACAATTAGTGCTGCTTTATTATAATCAACGATCACCTTGTTTTGATTTAAAACAAGCACTCCCTCCTTCATGCTTTCAAATACACTATCCCTAGCAATGGGAGCGACATTGAACATTTGCAAGGATATAAGAGCTATCCCGTGGAACGTAAAAGCAATACTTAAAGAAATCGGACCAAGATCTATCCCTTCACTCCAATCATTTAAATAAAAATAATTAGCTATGATAGGCGTAATAAAACCTGCCACCATCAATAAAGTTTGCATACGAAACAAAAACAGAGATTTACGGTATTCCTTAAGCAATAGGAAGACAGATATAGTTAAGCATAAAAATAAAAAGATAGCATGAACATTAAACCATGGGCCCCATTCTAGCTCTAATAACGGGAATGGACCATCTCTATTTATTTTCATCGATTTATAATAAAGATGATGAAGATCATTCGTTTGCATCATAAATATCGTAGTGATGGGAATGATGAAAATAGCATAGTTCCATGTTTTAATCTTGCGTCCTACATACTCCATACACATAAATAGAACAAATACAGGAATGAATGGCATGGCAAGGTACTCAACTCCAAGCCAAAACTTCATTTCTTTTAAGGTCGAGCTTGCTAATTCAAAGGCATAAGCAAATGTGAAAATCGATGACAATATGGTAACTAAAATATACGGCTTTACTCCCGGAGCATCTTTCGCTTTAACTCGTATATATAAACTAAGAAACAAGCTTATTATGCCCGCTAATGTTACTACTAGAATGTGCGTCAATAATTTTTCTCCGTTCCAATTTATCTTTCATGCATCCTATATTATATAGCAGTAGATTATCCTGTACTAGAGACTGTTTTGCTATTTTGTGTCATGAATACACATTTCTGGCACGAGAATAATCACTTTATCTTCCATCAATGTTGCTCTGTAAACGTTAAAAAAACCCTATCGTTCTTAACGTGTTTAAAACGCTAAGGACGATAGGGTGACGTCACAATTTTTCAAATTATCCTCTCATCTAAATACCTTCACTCTTTAATCTAGGATTTCTTAGGCTATCGAAAATCAAATGATGATCCTTTACTTCCTCTGCTTTTCGATTACTATATAGCGCCATGTCTCTAAGCTCAGCCCATTCGCCCGCATCCTCATGATTTCGACTAAACATGTATTTATCAAAGGGTCTTAGCCTGATGGATAATATAAATGCGTGTAAGTTAACCCATTTTTTTAAGGAAACAAATTCACTAATTATCCTTCTTTCCTCATCTGTTTTCATTTGAATATCATTTTGTCTAACCTGTGCCTGAATCATTTCAACTAAATAGGACTCCATTTTTTCTTCATCCTGATCGGTAACCAGCTCTTTATCACTTGCTACTTTCCACAACTCATCCGCCTTTTTCACGGCATCTACTATTTGATGTTGATTTTCTATAATTATATCGGGGACATGCTTGACTACATCATATGCTTTTTGTACATCCTCCGGGAATGGACCTAATTTCCTTTTAATTTGGGTAAGTATGTTTTTATAGTTTTCATAGTTACCTAGCCTGTTTGCAGTTGCCCATCCAGCTCCAATATGTACAAACTTCTCAATACAAACATTAAAATTGTTTGCTAGTAGCGCTTCTTCCTTTATCTCTTCGAAGTAAGGAGCGCTTCCATCGTTGCGTAAAATCACCTGTTCAGCTGCAGGAGCGAATGTAAAATAGTAATAAAGCTCTCCTTTAAATGAAAACTTCGCAGGAAAAACATCTGGTTTTTCCTTTTTATTATAGTAAGGTTTTAAGGCCTCTTTAATGTTTTCAGGTAAATTATGCATTCTTATCATGAGTTCATTTCTCCTAATTTTATAAGTTTATAATTTGTAACACTATAAGGTCCCTAATATCTTTTACATAGTATTTTAAACTCTCTAAGAAAAGATGGAGAAATATGTCTCCATCTTTATTTACCGAAAAATGAGAGGAACCATGGTACTATCATGTTTTCCACAAAAATTGTATAGATCACCATCATCAAATCCAGTCGCAAACACTATGTTTCTTGGGAAATTTGAAATATTAGATTGTAAATATGTATTTGTAAAAATGATTGTAGAAGCAAGAGTTAAAAATAAACCTAAGTAGAACTGCTCTTCGTATAAATGGTACAACGTTTTATAAGCTGTTATTTCAGCATATCTGCCTTGTAAAATAATCATTATTACTTGCCCAGTCATCATCATGCCCATCCCATTCCGTGGAGCCCGAAATATAAAGCTGAAAGCTTTCTTTTTTATCAAATATCCCGAAATTAATAGCTACTATTTCTTTTGGTATTTTTTCTTTACTTAACAGTGTATTTAACCAATCCTCAAACTCCTTATAGCTCTTTTCTAGTAGATTTTGAAAAGTGTTTATATCTATATTATAAATACTTTCTATTGCTTCTATTAATTCTGCTTTATTCTTCATAGTTGGCATTTGCTTGATAAATGCTATTAGTTGCTCCTCTAATTCCTCATGAGAGCGCATTCCTTGTTCTCCTTTCAACTGTTCGGATAAATTACTTAAACTACTTAAATGAATAAATACCATTTTTACCATTTCAATCTACACTTACATTCAACAAAATGCTTAGCAGTAGTTTAAAGAAGCGCCTATGTTTAAGTACTAAACTAGGCGCCTTCGTTTATTTTCTTTGATAAAGTGCATTTGCTAGGATGTACTCATAACATTTATCTGGAAGAAGATATCTCGGCTCTCCACCCATTGCAAATTCATCTCTAATATAGGAGGAACTGATTTCCATTGCTAGGCCCTTGTCTATGAGATGAAATCCTTCATCGTTGTTTCTTAAGATAGGGGACTTGCTGATTACCTTTAGCATATCAATTCCGTCCCTTGCCATGACAATAAATTTATTTTCCTTCACTAAATCTTCACCGTTTTTCCATTTACCTGCACCTATATCAACTAGTAAATCTGCTCCCATTATGAAGAATACTTCATCATTCGGGTATTTTTCTTTGAAATGCTTCATAGTTTGATACGTATTTGCATTCCAGGCTTCCTGATTCATCTCATAATCATCTGCCTCGAATTTTTCATTGTTTTCGATTGCGAGTAAAATCATATTCCAACGATGGTTGTCAGCAACATTCATCTCTTTATCTCTTCTTTTGTGCGAACAAGGTAAAAAGATTACTTTATCTAAACGACATCTGCGCCCAATCGTACTTGCTGTCCACAGATGGACATTCGTAATGGGATCAAAGGACGATCCATAGATTCCGATCCTAGCCATATTTACTCCCCCTACAAACTATTTTTTCTGTTTCATCATTTGCTGCGTTTTTTCTTTGATTTCTGCGATGCGATTCATTTTATTATCCCAGCATTTTTGGCTCAGATCGACCGGATACTCTTCTGGATTTAACGGGCGCTTATATTCATCCCATAGTAGCTCTAGATTTTCTTGAACATTTTCTCGAATCTCTAATATAGAAGGAGTTTTGTACGTAAGCTTGCCGTTTTCAAAAATTGTATGATGCAGCTCTCTTGCCTCAAAATTGGTCACGAACTTACTTATGAATGTATGAACCGGGTGGAACATCTTTAATCGCTCTTCTTTTTGTGGCTCTTCGGTTTCTAAAGCAATGTAGTCCCCTTCTGATTTTCCATTGTTGCGATTTATGATTCGGTAGACTCTTTTCAAACCAGGTGTCGAAACCTTTTCAGGATTTGCACTTATTTTGATGGTGTCTACCATTTCTCCGTCCGTTCCTTCAATAGATACTATTTTGTAGACCGCTCCTAGTGCCGGTTGGTCAAATGCCGTTATTAGTTTGGTCCCGATTCCCCATGTATCGATTTTGGCCCCTTGCGCCTTCAGGTTTAAAATTGTTGCCTCATCTAAATCGTTAGAGGCAGATATTTTCGTGTCTTTAAATCCTGCTTCGTCCAGCATCTTTCTAGCCTCTTTAGATAAGTAGGCCAAATCTCCGCTATCCAATCGGATACCCTTAAAATTAATCTTATCTCCTTGCTCCTTCGCTACTCGTATCGCATTGGGCACACCAGATCTTAATGTGTCGTACGTATCCACTAAAAACACGCAGTCCTTGTGGCTCTCTGCATACTTGGTGAACGCTGTATATTCGTCGATATAAGCCTGAACCAACGAATGTGCGTGGGTGCCTGCAATTGGAATTCCAAACAGTTTTCCAGCTCTCACATTCGAAGTTCCATCGAACCCTGCAATATAAGCAGCTCTTGTACCCCAAATAGCCGCATCCATTTCTTGTGCTCGGCGAGTACCAAATTCCAATGTTGTATCATCACCAACTACTTGTTTGATCCGTGCTGCCTTGGTAGCAATAAGTGTTTGGAAGTTGATGATATTTAAGATAGGTGTTTCAATCAGCTGTGCCTCTGCTAGTGGAGCCTCTATACGCATAATTGGCTCATTCGGGAAAACTAGCTCGCCTTCTTTAAGGCTGCGTAATGTACCAGTAAATCGAATACCCTTCAAGTAATCTAAGTATTCCTCTTCATAGCCTTGGTCTCTTAAATAATCGATATCCGTTTCAGAGAAATGGAAGTTGTTGATAAATTCGATCACTCTCTCCAGACCTGCAAAAATAGCATAGCCATTCCCAAATGGCAGCTTACGAAAATAAACTTCGAACACCGATTTTTGATTATGAAATCCGTCTCTCCAATACGTTTGGGCCATATTAATTTGATACAGGTCCGTATGAAGAGCTAAGCTATCGTCTTTATATAATCGTTCCATTGAACAAACCTCCCAGTCTAAATTTCGATTAAATAACCTCTGCCCCTATAGAGCCTTGGAAATGCCCTAGAGCCCAGTCATGTCCTACTTGATTGAAACTTGCGACTGCATCCTTGTGCACAATGACCTTAAAACCTTTATTGTAAGCATCCACTGCAGTATGAAGCACACAAATATCCGTACATACTCCAACTAAATGAACCTCGTTAATTCCTCTTTCGCGTAGTTTTATCTCTAAATCGGTTCCCGCGAAAGCTGAGTATCTTGTTTTGTCCATCCAATACACTTGCTTACTCTCTTTATGCGATTCATATATCTCCTGCAAGCTACCGTATAATTTACGACCTTCTGTTCCTTCTAAATTGTGAGCAGGGAACAATTTAGTTTCTGGATGATACGGATCATTTAAATGATGGACGTCTATTGCAAACACTACGTACTGATTTTCCTTGATAAAAGATTCTGTTAGTCGAGTGATCTCTTGCTCAATGTCTTGCCCGGGCTTTCCGCATGTCAATGCACCATCCGTTGCAACGAAGTCATTCGTGTAATCAATGTTAATAAGTGCTTTCATTTTCATTTCCTCCTATATATTATTTTAATAAACAAATTGTTAATCAATAAAAATAAAAAATTAATATCTAGCCGTGTAAATAGACTTTACAATATCCATTTCCAAAAATTCGTATAATGCAGCAGGAGACTTAGATGTTCTTTGCGTTTTCTTTCCCGGAACTTTTTGAATAAACGGCAGCGTTTTTATTTTCCTAGCAAAGGATTGCTCGCTAAGGATACCTGGTTCATTAGTTACAGTTGCTAACACTGCTTGCAGCTCTGAATAAGTGAAATGTTTTGGCAAGAAGTTTTTAGCAACAGTCGTTTGGAGCAAATCATTTGTAATCATGTGAATAGCATCTGTAATAATTTCCCGATGGTCGAATGCTAATGGAAGATTTAATACTTCCTCAATAGAGAATAACTCCACTTCTGCTGCATCATCTGCAGCTTTTCTTTTAGAAAGGTAATCCATCGGAACAATAGCGTAATGTGCATTCGTAATTATCCATCCTCGGGGATCTCTACCAGGTGTGTCATACACTCCGAAATGTTTGATCAGCACATTTTCAACGCCTGTTTCTTCCTCAAGCTCTCTCTTAGCGGCTTCCAATGCTGTTTCATCCTCTTGGACAAAACCTCCTGGTAGCGCCCATTTTCCTGCCTCTATATTTGTATCGCCTTCCGCGTTTAGTAAAGCCCGCTGGATCAGCATTAGCTTCAGAGACATGATAGGTGGTTTATGCTCTTCCTTGTTCTCTGCAACTATTGTAAAAACTGCGATATCTGATGTATAGCCGTCCGGTGTTTTATATTTTCTGATATCATACTGCTTTAATGCTTCTTCGTTAGACATGTGTATCACTCCTTCTGAAGAAAAAATTCTTTTTCAAAGGTATTTTGATTAACACTTTGTTAACCTTAACTTGATTGTAATATTTGGAATTAAAAAAGTCAAACGAAAAGTCAAAATAAATGCAAATCGTTTATTACTTTTATTCTACCTAGTAGTAATTACGAATTCCAACTCCCGCCGCTTGGCATCCTCATCATAACTTACATCGACGTTCCCATCTAACAAGCTCTTGTTTTTGATATTACCAAGCAAAATGGAAACCATTCCTTGCTTATACATCCCCACAAATTCCGACTGCTTCTTTTTTTGGGAAATATACCCCACTTATAGTTCACATGGTATAATCATATAAATTTACATCTACAAACTGTGTTTCTTTTAGCAATTCTGAATTAGAGGGGGATAGGTGATATGAGGAAACCAATTATTCAAGTAACCGTAATATTATTAATAGTTGTGATTTCTTTTGGTCCCTTGTTATATGACTACTACATGAAGCCGGAAGATTCCTTGGAACTTTATCAAGAGTTAAGATTCTCAAAAGAATTCACGAGTGTTCACCATTTGTTGGAGCCGGGCTACGAGAATTATTTTTCTGAAGAGGCATATGACGTATTAAAAAGCGAGAAAGGTAGCCCGTCAATGATTCGGCAATTCACTGTTATTCAGTATGATGATGGTACAGAATCAGTTCTTATAGAAACCAGCCCTGGGACGAATAAACTATCGATCCTTCGGGCAGAAGTGCTCCCCGAAGCAATAGAGAATTATTTTAAGGAATTAAATGAAGAATAGCTAATTAAGCCATTTTAACTCTTTTCTTGATATTTATAATATACAAAGGTAGATATAATAAAAGTTATACCGACAATCATAAAAACGATATGGTGGAATGGTTCAGCAAGGATATATAGATTTATAAATAAAACCATAAATATAAATACTATACTAAAATATAAAAATCGGGCATATTTCATTTTAATAACCTCTTTTACTTATATAATGTTATGGGTATATAGCTAGCTATAAATTGAATCTACAAAGATGAAGAGATTTATAAATAAAAGCTTAGTTCGATTAATACGAACCAAGCTATTATGAAAATTAACTTTGAATTTCTTTAATACTCTTCCCGCTTAGAAATGCGTGACCCGCTACTGCTTTATGTACTGTCTCAAAACCATATTTTTGATAGACCTTTTCGATGGCTTCATTTATAGGGAAAACCCATAGCTTTTCAATTCTCTTTTTTGTAACTTCTTGCTGAATATAATGAATGATTTGTCCAATTAATCCTTTTCCTCTAAATGCTTCTAATGTTGCTACACTTTCCATTCTAGCTTGATTGCCATCTTCAAAAATACAAGCCGTAGAGCAGGCTACCCCATCATAACGAAGGAGATAATGAGTGAATGCTGGGTGATTAAATTGCTCCTCAAAGACCTTTTCCATTACTTCCAGGCCACCGAACTCTTTGATACTACCCTCTATTTCAATCGCTTCTCGGTAGTTTTCTTTTGTCACTTTTTCAATCTTCACCATAGGATCAGTGGGAATACTAATGATGTTGTTATCCCATAGTTGTACCGGGCTTATCAATTCTTCATATTTAAACTTTCTAGATTTTAGTTCGGTCAGTAAGTTTTGCTGGTTTTCTAGGTCATAAATGTAGAACCTCGGTACAATATTTTTGGATTGAAAAAAGTTTATGACTTCTTCAGCTACCTCATGTGAATTGTCGCAAGCAGTCATTATCCTTGCATGATTAGCATCATAGTAGTCAGGCTGATTCTCGTTACAAAATAGAATCCCCCATGATGTATCAATTCTTCTAGTAAATGTTTCACAGTATGCTATATCTAGCATATGTATAGTTTGCATGTTCATTAAATTACCCCTATCTATTTTAATACATTAAATCTTTTTTCATATAATAATGGTCAAAGTCCCTACCAACGTAAGGCAGAGTTCCATACACTTCATACCCATGTTTTTTATAAAACTCTAATGCCTGAAAGCTTAAAGTATCCAGTTTAATGAAATCACATTTTCTTTCCTTGGCTATTTCCTCTGCCTCCATCAATAACTTTGAACCATACCCGTTCTTACGCAGCGATTCATCCATTATCAAAACATGAATTTCTAGCCAATTCCAGCATACTTCACCCATTATCCCTCCTAACACTTGATCCTTTTCATCCTTTATAAATAAGTTAACTTCCTCATATCTCCCTCTCAAGTCCTCAGGAAAGTGTGCCAGATTAAAATAATACAATCGTTCATTAACATTTTTTTTAGATTCATCGGTATCTTCTCGTATTATTCTCAAATCCACTTTTTTCTTCCTTTCTATGTGCATAATCCTTTTTTTACCTCTTCTACTTTATCTGTAAAATCACTTGGATTATCATCCTTTATATCTTCTAGTAGATTCAATACTACGCTTTTGCATATTATGTCAGCCTCTTTCAGTGCTTCAATAAATAAATTTCTATAATCATCATGATTTAAAATTCTATAATGAAGAATCACCATCCACTCTCTACTTTTTTCAATATTCATTGGAACAGCAGCAATCATTTGTTTCAAGCCTCTCTTAGGAGAAAACCCACTTAAGTATTCTATTGTATGTATATGTATAAGACCCCACATGACTTCTTCCTGTTCGGTTTCATCGTCTAACACGTCCATCAGCTGACCGATTAAGTGATCATCATTTGTATTTGCTACTTCCTCCAATGCCTCTTCGAACAAAATAATTTCTTGCTCAGAATGCATCAAGCGATTATCTTTCAACCTATGAATTACATCTGTATAGTCCATTAGCGTCCTCTCTAAAACTAGATATTTGTGCTTCTTGTTCAATTTTAACATGTATTTAATTTTTTTCCTTTATTTTTCAATTAGTAATTGAAATTTCCCGTCAGTTCAACTTTCTCTAAATTGCTAGCTATTCTGCAATTAAATTTCTTATTTCTGAATACATAATAATGAAAAAATAGATAATAACTAATAGTTATTAGAGCATAGAGGAGTGAACTATTTTGGATATTAATAAGGTACTGGTAGCTGGTAGTGGAGTTTTGGGAAGTCAAATAGCTTTTCAAACAGCTTTTTACGGATTTAAAGTATCCGTATACGATATTAATGAAGAGGCGTTAGAGAAGGCTAAGGAAAGACTTACTGGTTTGAAAGCAAATTATCAAGAAGACTTAGGAGCAACTCAAGAAGCAGTAGATACCGCTTATGATCGTTTATCCTTATATACCGACTTAGCTGAGGCTGTTAAGGATGTGGATTTAGTAATTGAAGCAGTTCCGGAAGTGATCGATATTAAGAAAGCATTTTATGAAAATTTGTCGAAGGTTGCTCCACAGAACACGATTTTTGCATCTAACTCCTCCACTATGATTCCCAGTCAGCTTGTAGAGTTTACCGGTCGTCCTGAGAAATTCTTACATTTGCACTTTGCAAATAGAATTTGGGTCAATAACACGGCTGAAATTATGAAACATGAAGGAACGGATCCCAAGGTATTCGAAGAGGTAATTGAATTTGCTAAAGCAATTAATATGATTGCTTTACCTATCCACAAGGAACAGCCTGGCTATATTTTAAATTCCTTATTAGTACCATTTTTAGATGCCGCTCAAAATTTAGTCGCAAATGGAATTGCGGATCCTGAGACAGTGGATAAAACATGGATGGCAGGTATGGGCGTAAACAGAGGTCCCTTCGGAGTGCTAGATATTATAGGACTAAACACCCCATATAACATTGCGCTTGAAAAAGCAAAATCAGGAAATGAGCAAAAGGCAAAAATAGCAGAATACTTTAAAACAGAGCTAATCGACAAAGGACGATTGGGTATCCAAAACGGAAAAGGATTTTATGATTATCCAAATCCAAAATATGAGGATCCTAAGTTCTTGAAATAACTATCTGAAGAAGGCTATTTATTAGTCTTCTTTTTGTTCATCTTCATCTCTACTGGGTATAGCGCTCATTTACTACATTAATGCTTTGCTTTACGACAATTACCTAGGGAATTACGACAATCTAGTGTTCGTTTACTACAATGCTGCTCTACTTTACGACAATCCCACGATGAATTACTACAATCCATATCAAACTGTTAATTTGGAAAGAAATTTACGACATTCTAGTCCTCGTTTACTACAATGTTGCTTTACTTTACGACAATCACACGATGAATTACTACAATTCAAATGGAACTGTTAGTTCAGATGGAGATTTACCATAGTCTAGTGCACCTAGTAAGTCTAAAGTATTTAGTTTATTTACGAAATAGCATAAAGGAGTGGTACTTTGCGGTGAATAATAAATATAATCACTTAAAAAGTCAGAGTGATAAATAACTCACCCTGACTTTTTCATATATTTATCGAAGCATTATTGATCCGCCGTCTGCCATGATTGTTTGACCAGTTATATACTTAGAATCCTCGCTTGCTAAGAAAACAGCTACACGACCGATATCTTCTTCCACATCACCGAAACGTCCCAGTGGGATTTTGCTGCGAACATTTTCGTAATATTCAGGCTGTGCTTTTGCCCATGCTTGTACGCCTTCAGAGTCGGCAATAGGAGAAATAATGTTTACGTTAATACCGAAACGACCCCATTCATTGGCTGCCACACGGGAAATTCCTCGAATTGCTTCTTTTGCTGCAGCGTACGCCCCTTGTGTTTCGTGGCCAGCTAATCCAGCGCCTGATGCAAAGTTAATCACATTCCCTTTTGTTTCTTTTAAATATGGAAGTGCTGCCTGCATCAAATAGAAGGTTGGGTAAAATCCTGTGCCGAATGACAAATCTAAATCTGCTTGTGTTGTTTCTTCAATCGTCACCTGTTTAGATGCATGTGCATTATTGACTAAAACATCAATTTTTCCGTACGCTTCTGCTACTGTAGTGATAATTGTAGGAAGCTTGTCTCTATCCATTAAGTCTGCCTTTAAAAACATCGATTTAGGTGATATTTCCTGAAGTACTTTTAGACTTGCTTGACCAGCTTCTTCGTTCACATCAACAATTGCTATTATTGCTCCTTCTTTAGCCATCGCCTTGGACATACCTAGCCCAATGCCTCCTGCTCCTCCTGTAACAATAACAACCTTATCCTTAAGTCTGTCCATAATATTACCTCCTTAACTCTTTTCTATTTCATCCTACCCCTTAATCCTTTATATCTCAATTTAAAAGCTGTTATATATTTATACTATTTGGTTCTAGCCCCATCATGCCCAGTATCCTCTGTACCTTTTGCAATAATCGCAGACGCATTTTTATAGTTTTCATTTATAGATTCGCTAGAAGAAACCACTGGGTCTCCGTATGCAGTGAAACTAGTGGGGTCTTTCTTCTCTTTCGCTTTTTTTGTACTAGTCTTCTCCGTACTCTCTGCAATAGTAGAGCTTGCTGCTTTGTGTGTATGATTTATAGGTGGTGCATCTGATCTTAAAGGGTCTCCGTATGACCGATCCGTTGTATATTCCTTGGAAGTATTCTGTTTTCCATAGTCATTCATAATTGGCTTTTGTGTACTATCTGCAATTTGGGAGGAACCTTGCTTATATTCTTGATTTATAGAGGGTTTGGTAGATTTAATAGGATCTCCATAAGCAGTATTCGTGGCAAAGTCTTTTTTTCCTGATTTAGCACTTTCATTATTTTCTTGCTTCAAAGTATGTATGGCCTCCTTTAATCGAATACTATTATACTTTCCACCCTTGTAATAAATATGCAGTCTAAAATGGCTGAAATAAAAAGTGTATATCCATTAATGGATATACACTAATCATTTATGAATTATTCTTTTCCTGAAATATAAGCCCATTTGTAGCTATAATCACCTGTAAACGGATGAGAGATAATTCCGTGAACATATGGTTTTTGTAGTGACATGAGTCCTGACTGATACATCGATGCGACGGAAGCATCTTCCTCCATAATGATTTTTTCAGCTTTTGCTAGTGCTTCCCAGCGTGCCTCAGGCTCCAATGCAAGTTCATTTTTTGCTTGGTCAATCAGTTTATCCAACTCCGGGTTTGAATAAGACATATTATTTTGCGGTGAACCTGTAACAAATAATTCTAGGAAGGTAATTGGATCTTGGAAGTCAGGTGCCCAGCCAGTGCTTTGTATATCGTAATCCTGCGCTGCATCCTTGTCCAATTTCACATTGAATGTAACTGGTATCAGTTTAATAGTAAGCCCTTTAAGATTTCCTTCCATCTGAGCTTTTAAATATTCATCCATATTTTTAGCAAGCTCACTGTCATTGCCAACTAATTCTAGCTCTAATTCAGTCAGTCCTTCTTCTTCCATTCCTTCTTGAAATAGTTTTGCTGCCTCTTCAGCGTTATACTTCGCCATGTCTCCATTGATATCACGAAAATCTTTTTTATTTTCATCGAATGTCAATCCTTTAGGCACTAGAAAATCACCTGGTATTGAACCGTTTGCCAGTATAGCTGATGCCAAATCCTCTTTGTTGAAGGACATAGCAATTGCTTTACGAATTTTCACATTTGAAAGGGCTGTTTTTTTACCATCACGTTCTTGGTTTAACTTTAAATAGTAGATAGTAGGTTTTAATTCTTTTATTACTTCTTCATGATTTGCATATTGAAGTGCAAATTCTCCAGATAATCCTACACGATCTTTTTCCCCATTCTCATAGAGGTTAACAGATGTAGCTGTTTCCTTCACTACGTCCACATTAACCTTATCCAACTGGACAACTTCAGCATCCCAGTAGGTTGCATTTTTTTCTAGTGACCAGGATAAGCCAGTCCCGTCCCATTCAGTTAGCACAAATGGTCCATTGTAGATAAGGTTATCTGAGTTAGATGCATATGAATTACTTTTTTCAGCTACATATTCCTCATTTTGAGGATAGAAGGTACCAAATGACATGAGGGACATAAAATAAGGAACTGGTCTTTCTAGCGTCACCTTTAATGTTTTATCATCCACGGCTTCAACGCCCAATTCTTCTTTTGCCATTTCTCCCATTGAAATTTGAGTTGCATTTTTTATTAACCCTTGCATCATATAAGGTCCATAGGAACTACCTGTCTCAGGGTCAATTGCTCTTCTCCAAGAAAATACAAAATCTTTTGCTGTTACTGGAGTGCCATTGGACCAGTTAGCATCTCGTAATTTGAATGTATAGGTTAATCCATCTTCTGAAACTTCTGGTTCACCTTCTGCCATTGCAGGCACAGGAATGTTTTCTTGATTTAATCGATAGAGCCCTTCCATTACGTTATTAAGGTAATTAAATGACACAGCATCGTCGGCCAAAACTGAGTCCATTGATGGAATCTCTGCACCCGCAACAAGATTTAATTCTTGTATTTCATCAAGTTCAGCAGAATCCTTCCCCTCAGTAGTTTCTGGCTCTTTCGTTGAACTCTCTTCAGTATTTTTGTCCTCATTGCAAGCAACTAGCAAAATACTTAAGATAAGTAGAAACACCCATAATAATTTCTTTTTCACTTCATTCATCCCCTTTTTTTAACACATTAAGCGCTCTATTAATATATTTCACTAATCGCAATAAATCAAATAAAAATTAGATTTTTTAGAATTATCTCATCATTCTTCGTCATAAATATGTATGTTAGCATAACTTTTGATTAATCAAAACCATATATTTCATTAAGCGCCACTTCTCTAACTTGATACTTTTTACTTTCATTTTGACAATAGTACAAGAAATAGCCAGTAAACTTTCGTTTACCGGCCTTTCTATTAGTTATTAAATATTTTATAGTCCTCTAGCCATCACCTTCACAATTTCGTCAATCACGCTTACTGTACCTGACTTATCTTGTACCAACACACTAAAAATATATTGTTCCCCGCTACTTCCTTCTATATAACCACTTAGCGTACTAACACCAGTTAATGAACCGGTTTTGGCAAAAACGTTACCTGAAGTAAGTGGATCTTTTAGACGGTTTCTTAGTGTGCCTCCTACCATTCTGTCAGGGTGAGCAGCTACTGGTAGACTATTAAAATAAGTGTCAAACCAATCTTCCTGTTGTATCTTAAGAAGTAAATCATTCATAGCCAAGCCGGACACGGAGTTTGCGTGAGACATACCAGAGCCATCCTCGAATTTCCAATCAGACATATCTAAGTTAATGGAATTACCGTACTGCTCCATCACCTTTAAGCCGGCCTTCGTGCTTCCATGATTGCCCTTGACCTTGCCCATTGTCTTAACCAATATATCCGCAATACCATTATTACTTAGCTTCATATAAGGAATGAGTAGTTCTCTTAGTGGCATAGATTCTTTTACTGATATTAGTTCAGCGCTTTTAGGAGTAGCTGCTCTAAAGAATTTGTGTTTCTTATATTCGATCCCAACATCTTCTAAAACCGCTTGAAACATCGTTAATGTATGAGTAGTTGGGTGAAGCATCGTTACCCACTCTCTTTTGGTCTTATCGATTGGTAGATTGCCACTTATGACAACTTGATTTGTTCGATAAGATCTTTCAATGGTAATTGTATTACTTTGGCCAGCCGCAACGGTTTGTGCTTGATTGACAATCTCTAAATCTCCTAGATGAGGAGTTGCCTTTACGGTAGGAGCATTCCCGATTGCAGAACCATTTACATCTATAATAATGGTTCCAGAATCATAGTCAGCATTTGGCGAAGTAGTCAATGCCGAAATAGGCGCAGCATAGTAATACGATTCATCGTTTGCCCATATACCAGGTGTTAACAAATCATCATCAAACCACTTGTCATCTCCGACAATTCTTCCATCAATCGTTTGAATACCTTTAGCCTTCAGTGTTTGAGCAAATTGTCGTAAATCTTCCTCCATTAAGGTTGGGTCGCCTTGTCCCTGTAGATAGACATCTCCTTTTAATACTCCATTAGATAGCTTACCGCTCGTATAAAGACTTGTTTTAAAACGATAATCTTCTCCTAGAACATCTAGTGCTGCAGCAGTTGTGATCAGCTTCATATTGGAGGCAGGTTTAATAGGTGTATCACCATTATAGTCATACACCACTTCACCAGTCATCCGGTCCATAATCGCAATACTTACTTTTGCACCTGACAGTTTTTCTTGAACGATTGTCGAAATGGATTCACTTAAAGCATCCTCTGTTGTTACCTCTGCTTGAGCTAATTGCCCCATTCCAAACATGCTCACAAATAAGACCCAAGCCATCAAAAGGCTTGCCCACCTTTTCCTCATAATCTTCCCCCCATATCAATTTGTAATAATAGTTTAGGGACATATTCCACTTAAAGAAGAAATTTCCTTCCAACAAGTAAAAAAGAGGATTTTCGGAGTGGTATGGTAAGGAAAGCATCTATCAATATTCCTATGATAATTATGTCTATTGAATTAGTATGAGAGAGTATTTGCTGTTTTAGTCGAACATTCATTGTCTCTGCATGTATCGATTTTCCGTAATTTATATATTCCTAAATACGGTTGGCAGCAATTCAGAAATCTTATCTGTCCTTAAGGATGTATCTAGAGATATGTAGGGATTCTCTTCTTTTGTAACAATCACTGGGCAAATGAAGGTACTGTCGAATCCAAGCTGCTCCACTCTCTTTTTATTAAAAGTATAATAGCTTTCTTTTTGTGGTGGACCTGCATGAAGAATGCCTATGACGTTATTTTTACTTAGCTCTATCAAGGCTTCTGATAGATTATGGACATTCACAAAAGACCTAAATACATTTTCCCACGCGTTATACTGCTTATTTTCTTTTATATGTTCAATGATTTGGAGCGTACGTTTTTCTATATAATGATTGTCCCCATATAATGGTCCTGTCCGTACAATCACATAATTTGGATGGTTCTTCATCAAATATTGTTCTCCGGCATTTTTTGCATTTACGTAAATAGCAAGACGAGCTTCGGAAGGTAGCAAACCAGTGGGATCAAGCTCATCGTAATCACCCCTACCATCCACGAACACCGCATCAGTAGATATGAATATGAATTTGGTGACCTCACTCAAATGTATTACGACATTTTTCAGTCCAATTTCAATAAGCTGATCCTCGTTCTCCATGCTCATAAGACACCAAATGACGACATCTGGCTTTATGCTTTCTATTGTCTCTGCAACTAAATGCTTGTCCATTACATCTAAAGGAATGATTTTTTTTGCCACGTTTGACAACCTAGATGTTCCAACAACGGTTAGCGACTCGTCCTCAAGAGCCTTTTGAAATAAGGTGGATCCTAAAAAACCAGTGGCTCCAAGAATAAGTACTTTCATTTTATTGCTCCTTTTGTTTAGTTCAACGTTTTTCTAAATGAATAGCACCATTTGTCGTATTCAAATTTATTTTCATAAAAACGGTGGGCTTCTTTTCTTTGTAGGCCTGACTCTAAGGCTACGTACTCTGCTCCATTTTCTTTAGCATATTCATGTATGTATTTTAATAATTTCTCCCCGTAGCCGCCTGAACGTTGTGAGGTATCAGTTATTAAATCGTAAACAAATATATGACGTTTATTGTAAAAGTTCGTTCGCCAGCTATATCCGATTAAAGAAACCATTTTTTCTTGGACATAGAGGGCACACAACTTGTACCCATCCTTCTGCATTTCTTGCAATAAATCTATGTATGTTTCCAAGGTTAAATCCGTTCTCAGCTGATTCATTAAAGGAAAAGCTTCTGACCACTGATCTCTTGTACTTAGCTCTTCTACTGTTTCTAACATTATGTTCCCTCATTTTCTTATTATAAATTAAACTTAGCTCTTATAATTTGTGCCACTTCACTTGGACTCAAAAAAGTATTATCGATTCTTATATAATTTTCTCTATCTATTTCCCCAGGCAGTGAATTCAATCTATTGTTTCCCATTGTCGTTAGTAAATGATGTTCAGATAGCTTCACGTTTCTTTTTGTTGGTTTACATTCTAAACGACTTGGCGCCTTGTTTCTCTGGAGCCTTTCTTCTACATTCGCTTCTAACTCAATAAAATAAATGGAAACACCTTTGGAGGACATCATTTTACAGATATTCTCTATATCATCCCAATCCTCTTGTTTGTCAAAATACCATATCTTCGTAAAGATCATTCCATCCTGATTACTTTTCAAAAATGAATGAAATATCTCCATTCGAAACTGGTGAGTCAGTCTCCACATTTCCTCACTAAAGCCAAAAAGTGGCTCTAGCAAATCTATTGTCATATGGTTGTGAAACAGCTTTAGACCTGTTTCCCTCGCAAGCTCCTGTCCAACTGTCATCTTGCCCACTGCTTAGGGTCCAAATATAAAAACAAACTTATCCATTTTAGTCTCCTATCTGCTAATCTTCAATAATTAACATATTATTTTCATCAAACTCCCAGGAATCTGCGTGGGTAACCTCCCAAAAATAGCCGTCAAGGTCAGTAAAGTAGCCACCGTAACCACCCCAATCGGTTGCTTTGGCTGTTTTTTGAATAGTTGCACCTGCAACATGAGCTTTTTTCATTAATTCATCCACTTCTTCTTTAGTTTTTGCATTATAAGCAAGTGTGAAGCCTGTAAATCCATTGGCTACCGTGGGTGGATTAGCTGAATCTATGTCCTTAGAAAGGTCTTCCAATGGATATAAAGCTATTTTAGTACCTTCATTTTTAAAGAAGATAATATGCGGACTTGATTCTGGTCCTCTTACAGCAGTAGCGAATCCTAGTTTCTTGTAAAACTCATGTGCACGGACGATATCCTTTGTCCCAAGTGTAATAATATTTATGCGATTCATTGTAATTCCTCCTAGGTATAGTTTCGAGATTGTGGAGATATTCCATCTTTCATTGAGCCAAATGTATGTCTATTAAAAGGATGTCCATAATAGTAAAGCAGAAATTGTACATTGGTAAACGATACTAATAACAAACAAGGAGTGAAAAAATGAAAAAGCAGGATGACTTTAATACAAAAGCACCTAAAAATGAAAAAATAACGATTGAAAACGGATCTACCTATCCAAACGGTAACCATGTTCCTGGTGACTCTGTTGATAAACATAAAGCACTCGAAGAGGCCAATATCATTCTAACTGGCGACGAGATCAAACAACAAAACGAAAATTTATAATTTTTTCAAATACTAGATGGTATCTCTTTCTAGTATTTTTTTATGGATTTTTCCTAAGTAAATTGGGACTCAAGAAACTGTCTTATTATAAATACTACAAAAGATTTTTCTTTCCTCCTTCCACTTCCTCCTTTTGTAAGTTAGCAGTTAAAATATATAGATTTAAATCATTCTATAAACATACCAAGCAATAATTTGGCAATTATTTAAGAACTATAATACAATCAATTATATGAGTCTAACGAATTAGGTCTAAGGACTCTTATTATAAGTTTTTATTTGAGGATAGGGGAGAAAAGATGAGTATCTATGATTTTGATTTTAAATTACCGGATATCAGTGGTAACTTGGTTTCATTAGAAAAATTTAAGGGGAATGTAGTGTTGATCGTCAATACTGCAAGCAAGTGTGGCTTTACATACCAATATGAAGATTTGCAAAAATTATATGCTCGGTATAAGGAGCAGGGATTTGTAGTCCTAGGATTCCCATCTAATCATTTCGATGACCAGGAGCCTGGTAGTAATTCAGACATTAATCAGTTTTGTAAGATAAATTTTGGTGTACAATTCCCAATGTTCTCTAAGGTAAAAGTAAGAGATCAAGAGGCCGAACCTCTTTTTAATTACCTAACGACAGTTAAGCCATTTAAAGGATTTAACAATTCTCATCCGTCTTCTCGAATACTAAGTTCCATCATTAATGAAAAGGTACCACATTATATGCAAGGAAATTCGATTAAATGGAACTTCACTAAGTTTCTATTAGATCGTAATGGTAACGTTCTACATCGTTATGAATCTACTACAGATACCATTGATATGGAAAAGGATATTGAAGCATTATTATAATAAGCATTGGTTTAAAGGGTAAAATTTTTTTATCAAAATATGATTCTTGTTTTTCGAATTCAAGAATCATATTTTGAAATGCTGGTAGACAATCTAAAGCTTAAATCGACGCAGTAGCAGATGAAGATGCTGCTTGGTCCGCCTTTACACAGTCAATCGCAATAACTAGAGAAATGATGATGGCTTCCATATCCTCTTTCCAGATTTCCACCTGATAGCTATCCCCCCAAGTGAACCATTCCTTACTAACTTGCCCTACCACTTCTCCGTGCTGTAACACCTGGAAATTCATATCCCACCAGTTACCATGCACCTCAATACCAGCTGCATCAATTGAATAACGAGCCTTCAAGAAAGAGAATTCCTTCTTAATCGTTAGTACTTCTTTTCCATTTACCTCCACAAAAAACTTCGGTAAAAAACTGAACATTTTTTTCGTAATGAGCGCTATTTCGTTTCTGGATGTATTTAAAATAGAGAACGTTTTGGGGATTTTCATAAAGCTGCCCTCAACGTAATATACATCGTTCTCCTGCTGATCCTTTACGGTGAACTTGCCACTTAGACTTAATACCTTTTGCTTTATATAAAGTTTTTTCATAATTTTTTCTCCTTTTGTTTCATTTAATAACTAGCAGATCTTGAATTTTTGGATAGCTTCCGAATGCATCACTATTGGAGCTTTATTTTATAGCTGTGCATAGATTTAGGAATACCTTTTATCTTAAAAGTACCATCGTAAGTTAAGTGTCTTACTCTATATTCTAAGAAGAATGGATCTATTATCTCTTTATTAAGTATTTCAGCTATGACTTCTCCTACGGGAAGAAACTCTTTTTCAGATTGACTGTTATGCAGCATTTCGGCAGTTGCTTGAATGAGGGAATCATAATAATTTTCTGAAACCCCTATTATTTCTCTGCCATTCCATATGCGCAAGACTTCCTTACTATCAACTAACTTGAACCATTCTTCGATATAGGTGGAACGCTCATTTGAGGAAAGTGGTAAAACATCTTTGTTTTGTTCGAATATTTTTTTAATTTGCTCCGAATGTAAATGAGAAGTATAAGATATAGCTATTTTATCCTCAGTTATCAAATAAATAGCATTTTTCTTCTCTCCTAATAAATAAACCATAAAACGGATCCCTATTTGTTCAGCTACATTATTTCCACACCATAGATATATAGGGATTGAATCGGCAATATCATCTATTTGACGTAACATATTGCTAAATTTACTGGCATAATTTCCTTCTTCCTGCTCGTCATTTATATGATCAAATAGCCATTCTTCTCGTATTTTTTGCTCTGCTCTTTCAACTAATTTTCCTAACGGGCCATAAGTTAAGTTATCTGGGATAGCGATGACTGTATGTGGCTTCGGAAGTCCTACCTTAAGAGACCCGGCTGCAGATTCCGAAGAAACTAAATGAATAGGTCCTTTAGATCTTTGATGTAACTGTAGAGACTCTTGGATGAAGGAGTTTATTTTTTCTACAATGTCACTCATTATTTCCTGCTTGATAAACCAAGTTCGTGAACGGAGAGGTCGATAATTTTCATGGTGAAACTCTTCAAATTCAGTTGGTGTATTAATCTCATACATCTTGCAGTCATAGTTCTTAAATTCAGTTGCTGTCAAATAGTTTTGAGTTTCTATTTTATATACAATGACAACATTCGGCTCAATGAAGAAATAGATAAATGGGTAATGCGTTTTTGTTTTTATAACTATATCTATTCCTCTTTTCTATATGGATTTGACTTCTTTTCTTTTTTTCATTAAGCGATATTTTTTCAATATTACATATATTTTACTTCAATACACAAAAATAAAACAGCTGATTATTCAGCTGTTTCATATTCCTTGTACAAATTTCACTTCATCGTATCCGCAATTATTACAAGTGATGAGATGTGGGCAAATTTCTTCCTTGCTTGTATGAGAATAACCGTCTGCCATTTTAATGGTGTCTAGGTCGTTGTAATGAGCATAGGGATCTAGAAAATCACTTTCCTTGCCAGCGTCCTCTAAAGGGTTAGTACACTTTGGACAGTTCTCTTCAAATTCATTGAATGCATTGCACAGTGGACACTCGGACATAAAGATTCTCCTTTTGTCTTTAGTATCCTTCCATTAAATTAAAATATGTATAAAAAGTGCCCCTCTATAAAGGATTATAGAGAGGCACTTGATTTTATTAAGAGTGAATAATAACTTCTTTTCCTTCTTTACGATCCTTTGCATATTCAGCAGTAGCTGTGAACAATACATCTGAGGATGAGTTTAAGGCAGTTTCACATGAATCTTGGATGACTCCAATGATGAATCCTACACCAACCACCTGCATAGCAATTTCGTTCGGTATACCAAACAAGCTACATGCTAATGGGATAAGTAAAAGTGATCCACCAGCAACTCCAGATGCTCCCGCAGCAGACACAGCAGCAAGGACACTAAGGATTAGTGCAGTAGCAATATCTACATTTATGTCTAACGTATTAACGGCAGCAAGGGTTAAGACAGTTATTGTAACTGCTGCTCCAGCCATGTTAATAGTAGCTCCTAAAGGAATGGAAACAGAGTATGTATCCTTGTTCAACTCTAACTTTTTACACAATTCCATATTTACAGGAATATTAGCAGCCGAGCTACGCGTAAAGAAAGCTGTAATTCCACTTTCTCTTAACGTGCGGAATACTAATGGATAAGGATTTTTCCGTACGTATAAGTAAACAATTAAAGGATTAATAACTAAAGCTACAAATAGCATACAGCTTAATAATATAATAATTAATTGGCCGTATTCCGTTAAAGCAGAAAGACCATTCGTTGCGATTGCATCAAAAACCAGCCCTAAAATACCAATAGGAGCAAGCTTGATCACCCATTTCACTAATTGTGAAATGGCATCTGAAATATTAGCTATAGCAGTTTTCGTTGTTTCTGCAGCATTCTTCAGAGTAAGTCCCAAAAGAATAGCCCATGTTAAAATTCCAATATAATTTGCATTTATAATGGCATTTACCGGATTATCAACTACATTAAATAGAAGAGTTTCTAATACCGCTACAATATTACTTGGAGGTGTAACATCCTCTACTCCAGTTGTAAGCGTAAGCGTAACCGGAAATAGGAAGCTTGCAAGAACACCAACAAGTGCTGCAAGAAATGTTCCAATTCCATAAAGTATAATAATTGACTTCATGTTCGTTTGCTGACCACTTCTATGAGACGAAATTGCATGAATAACTAGGAATAATACAAGTATTGGTGCAACAGCCTTCAAAGCACCAACAAATAAAGCACCAAAAATAGTAACCCAGCTTGCAGCTTCAGGTATTGTTAAAGCTAGAATAACACCTATTAGAATACCCAGTAAAATTTGTTTAACGAGACTTACTTGGTTCCATGTATGTAAGAGTTTTTTCATGTTGTTCCCTCCGATATTAAACATGATAGCATATTTAACGATGTACCTGCTCTTTGATATGTTAAAATTTTATGATTAATTATATATAAATGCTAGTTTAACACGAAAATTATGAATTGGTAAACAATTATTTCGAAATAATATTTTCCAATTGTTACAAGTGCCTGGCACCTGTAACATAGCACAAGTAACTTAACAATATTGAAACCGATAAAGATTTAAGCGCGTCATGTATGTAAGTTGAACAAGATTAGATTATAGTAGTGATAAGATATTATTATAAGGAGTAGTGATAGATGGAAACGAAAGACTATCTTCATACACATTTAGAAGAGATAGAAGCCTGGGAGAAAGATCAGAAGGGTTTATGGATTTGGGAAAAGCTCGGACGTCTTCCTTTTAAGGTCTTAGATAAGTTAACTCCTGCTTTTATACAAGAAAAAATTGGTTTACTTGTCTCTGAAATAGGCAGCTATATACAAACGGGTGGTAAATACTTAATCAATGAACAAACGATGATTAATAAGATTAAATCATCTACTCCTTACGACCCTATAGAGTCTATAGAGGATATTGGGAACATTCCATTAAAAGATATGATCATACTGAGTGAAAGGTTACAAAAAGGACGTGTGAAGTTTGCTACTCTTCAGGGTGCGACTACGGGGGTTGGTGGCATATTTACACTAGCAATCGATATTCCCGTGATTCTTGGTACTGCACTAAAAACTTTGCAGGAAATTGCGATTATTCATGGGTATGATCCAAACGACAAACAGGAGCGTGTGTTTATCATTAAGTGTCTGCAATTTGCGTCTGCTGATATCGTTGGAAAAGAATCCATTTTAAATGAATTATCGGTTCTTCATGAAAATAAACCGACGTCAGAAAATATGCTGTCCCAGTTAAAAGGCTGGCAGGAAGTATTTTTCACCTATCGTGATCAATTTGGGTGGAAAAAGCTCTTTCAAATGGTACCCATAGCCGGAATTATATTTGGAGCATTTGCAAATAAAGGAATGATCCAAGATATAGCAGAGGCTGGCATCATGCTTTACAGGAAAAGAAGAATTTATGAAAAGCTCAATGAATTAGAAAGTGATCATACAGATATATAATAATCTTCCACGAAAAAGTAAAACATACAGTGTAACTTTTTCGTTTTTTTGTATGCTTAGAGGGTAATCGGACGGTTTTATCTCATGATCGGTCGGTTTCTCTAAATAATCGGTCGGTAAACTTCATTAATCGGAGGGTTTTTCCAAATAATCGGTCGGTCTGCTTCATAATTAAATCAATTTCTACCATTCTTTATCTTGTCACTTTTTCTTGTTCTATATTCCTTTCTATCTCATAAAATATAGAGATTCTATTTCAGAATTAATTTATTTGATAAAGGGGAAAAGCACATGTTCGCAGTACATTTTTATGAAAATAATATAATTGTATTAACTCAAGCATTAAGAAACATTCCTGTAGTAGACGAAGAGTTGAGAATTAAAGGTCGCAAGTGCAAGGTACTAGACGTCTCCTATAATGATAATAATCATGTGCATGTTCAAATAGAATTTGAGAAAATAGTGGAGAAAAGTAAGGCCGCACTCGAGCTTGGCAAGAAGAAAAAGAGATAACATATAAAAAGAGGAGAAAGTGAATACTCACTTTCTCCTCTTTTTCTAATACCTTACTTGCCTGGTTTCCCCGGCTTCCCAGGTTTAGGTTTTTCAGGTTTCCCCGGTTTATCTGGCTTTCCAGGTTTCCCCGGCTTCTTTACTTCCTTTTCATAGCTCAATTTAAAATCATCAAAATAAGCAGCTGTTGTAGTAAAGTAATTGGATGTTCCAGCAAATAGACGAGCATATTTTGCCCCCTCTGGAGCTGTAACCGTCGCTTTTACCGTCTGCCATTCCTTATGACCGTTACGGATATGGATAATATTTTCACCATCTCGATCACTACCTACTTGTATTCCCTTTTCGTCAAAATAACGAATAAAGAAGCTTACGCTGCCATCTTCTAAAAAGAGATTAGTAGAAGCTGTATACTCGACTCCTTCTTTTATAGAAATCAAATCAGTTTGTGCGAAAACAGTTTGCTTTTGATCGGTATCATTAATTTTTAAGCTGTTCTTACCAGATTTTTTACGTAAATCGCTTATTTCAAAGGATGCATTGGATGGAAATGCACCAAATAAGGATGACCAACCTGGTATGCTTCCTTTCTTGACCTTGTCTTCGAATCCTGCATTTTTAATCGGAACATTGACAGTCTCATAAATCGGTTCCTCAGGATTTACAACTTCTCCACCATCCACTACAGGAATCATAAATAGATGAGTTGCATCGCCGTCTATATAATAGATATTTTCATTTCCTTCTTTGTCATTCGCTAGAACCATAAAGTCAATTTCAGGTCCTGAATTGATCAATGAAACATGGTCTAAGTTTTCAGAGGAAGGGTCTATTACCGTAAGCTTTCCACCTACATCTGTGTATAGCAGACCATCTTTTCCAATTTCAATATGGACCGGTCTCCACATACCCCTATTTTTTATCTCTGGATATATATTTTTATACTTTATCACTTCATGAGTCGCGGGATCCATTGCAAAAATAATGCCGTCCACTGCACCCCATAATGTTCCGTTATCATCAAACGTTAATCCACTAATTATTGGAGGAGCATCTAATTCTGGAATATCTAATTCAAATTCCTTCAATTTTTGCTCGCTTTCTATATCCCATATAAACATTTTTGCCTTTGAGGTGCTCGGAGGAATATCAAGTCCTCCTCTTACTGTAGTGGAGCCGTAAATTAAACCGTCCTTATGGGCTAATCCAACAATACTTTGATCCTGAACCACATTACGATAAGTTTTTCTATCTCCCGTAACTGAATCATAAATCGTAAGTGCCCCCCCTAACTTTTGATAATCCGGTATAGTACCGATTAATAATTTATTTTCTACAAATTTCATAATGTACGGCCGATCCTGCTGCTCCGGCTTAAGATCAAAAAGTGTTTCTATCGCCATTGTTTCTGTATTCATCCTTTGAATAGCAGCACCTCCGTAAATCCCAAAATATAAATCGGTCCCATTTCCCGCTACAATTCCCTCTGCCTGTCCCTGGGAATACGTTACAAATTGCCCTGTTTGGATATTATATTTCGAACCCTTTGGTCCCCCAGGATAAGTAGTCATATAAAGATTACCATCTGGACCTTCCCCAAGGTTATGAAGTTTAAGTGGAAGTGCTTGCATAGCCGTTGGCAGGGTAACAGTTTTATTTGTCTCTAGATTTGCAGCAAATATTTGGCCTGTCCTATTCATTGTGACTAGAGAGAGACCTGGAAGATCTTCTCTTCCCATATCTACAAATGCTCCTCCTCGTAAGCCAGCTCCATATCTAATCCCTGTTTCACGCGTCTCTAATGTATTAATATCAACTTCTACAATGTGACGATTGTGAATTACATATGCCTTATCTCCATTGACCGGTAACTGGATAAAACCAAAGCTTCCAAAATCATCTGCTGATCCATCATGCAGTTTTCCAAGCTTTTTATCTGACACCCATTCTTGGTTAATCAAATCATAAAAAAGTATAGCCGATTCGCCTCCGTCATCAAAACGAGCAAATAGATAGTTACCGACGACAGCCATATCATAAACGAATTTAATCTGGCTGACAGGCTTCCCTAAAATGTCAGGTACATTTTTTGTTATTTCTTCTTTTTCCATCGTTTCTACATTAATACGATAAACCTTTCCTTCCACTCCTAAACCAGCATATAAGTATCCATCATGATATTCGAGAGAACGAATATAACTAGCATTGTCAGCATCAATCTTTCCAAAGTCAACGAAAGACTTAGTGGCACCATCATACTTATAAATACGCCCATTGCCTTCCGCATACGTACCAATATATGCGTTTCCATTATCATCCGTAGTACTACTCCATGCTTGGTGTCCAGCATTAGGTGTTCCTAGCTTTTCGACAATCTTTGTTGTTGGAGAATAGCTCCAAAGCTCTCCTACATTTCCTTCTCCGAGTGCAGCAATATACACTGTCCCATTAGAAGCAATAGTATGACTCCACACTTGAGATACCTTTGCTAACTGCTGAGAAAATATTAGCTTATTATCCTTTACATCTACTACATTAAATACACCACCATTTGCTGTGGCATAAACTACATCTCTACCATTTTCTTTTCCAAAAGCAGCGTTTAATAGAACAACTTCTGAGGCACCTATTCCGAGATTTACAGGGGACTTAAATCCCCTATCCTTAAGCTTTGCTATTACATCTTCTTCTACAGAATTAGCAAAACTAGTCATAGGCAAAACAGCAAAGACTAACATGATGCTTAGAAAAAGAGAAACAGCACGAATAAATTGTTTTCTCCCCATTAAACAACCTCCTTTATCAGTATAATTACAATTTTCAGTATATTATCCCTTTATAATTATAGATATGTCTTAAAAGAGTCTTAATTATAGTTGATATATAATACCTACCTTAATCTATTAGGTCTAATGATTTATATGCTCTTTACTTAAAACAAAAAAACCTTCCAAACATATTTTGTTTGGAAGGTTCTTGTTGATACTTATTGATTAAGAAAGTTAATTTCATTAAATAAAAGTCAAAACCAGAATCTATATTTCACGTTCCACAGAAAGTTTGATATCCACAGCTTGAGTCTGGTGGAAGCTTCGAGTACTCTTGGTTATCGGCTGAATAATCGTAAGGGTTTTGAAGCACTGCCACTAAACTTTCCATCACTTGATAGTCTCCTCTATCAACTGCTGCCTCTAGCGCCTCTTCCACACGGTGATTTCTCGGAATGACAGAAGGATTATGTTGCTTCATCATTTGTGTTGCTTCTTGTTTTGATTCTTGTTGTTTTTCTAATCTATCTAACCACTTTGTATGCCATTTATTAAAATCAGCAGATTTAAAAAGTTCATTTTCATCTAGCTCTTCCATAGTTAGAGCTCGGAAGGTGTTTGTATAGTCTGCTTTATACTTCTGCATTAGTTCTAGAAGCTCTTGAACGAGGGCTAGATTTCCTTCTTCTTCATGGAATAACCCTAGTTTAGCTCTCATGCCTTTTAGGTAATTTGTTTGGAAATGCTCTGGATAGGCAGATAACACTTCCTGTGCAAGTTTTATTGCTTCCTCTTGATCTTCATGAATAAGGGGCAATAAACTTTCTGCAAGTCTAGCCAGATTCCAGCCACCAATACCAGGTTGGTTGCCGTATGCGTAACGTCCTTGCGTATCAATTGAGCTAAATACAGTGTTCATATCATAGGTATCCATAAACGCACATGGGCCATAGTCAATAGACTCTCCGCTGATGCTCATATTATCTGTATTCATCACTCCATGAATAAACCCTACTAGCTGCCATTGAGAAATAAGTGATGCTTGACGCTTCGTTACCTCCTCGAGGAAAAGTAAATATTTGTTCTCTTTATCCTCCAACGCAGGATAATGTCTGTTTATCGTGTAGTCAGCTAGTGCCTGTAAGTCCTCATATGTCCCGTAGGTTGCAGCAAACTGGAACGTACCAACTCGAATATGACTGTTAGCGATTCTCGTCATTACAGCCCCTTGTTGAAGTGTTTCTCGGATTATTGATTCGCCAGTAGTTACAACTGAAAGACTACGTGTCGTCGGTATTCCTAATCCATGCATCGCTTCACTAATAATATATTCTCGAAGCATAGGACCAAGTCCAGCTCTTCCATCTCCTCCGCGAGAATAAGGAGTTTTACCAGAGCCTTTTAGTTGTATATCAAAACGCTTCCCATCAGGGGTTAATTGTTCTCCATACAATAATGCCCGACCATCTCCTAGCATAGTAAAGTGTCCAAATTGATGACCAGCATAGGCTTGTGCAAGAGGCTTACTTCCTTCTGGAGCACTATTTCCAGCTAGTATTTGTAGACCTTGTTCACTTTTAAGATAGTCTTTATTCAATCCTAGCTCAGTGGCTAGTGATTCATTTAAAACGGTAAGCTTAGGGGAGCTAACAGGATTAGGATCTATTATTGTAAAAAACATTGGCGGAAGACTAGTATAACTATTGTCTAGATTCCATCCAGCTTGGTTTTGAGTTTCTGACATCGAACCTTCCTTTCTTATCAATTACTTTTTTTCTTATGTATTTATTATACCCTTCTAAAATGTGTGATACGCTAATTTAGAATTTCTATACAAAAAAAAGAGCAGCAGTCGCTGTTCTTTTTCTAGGTTTATACCTATTTTTTAAATCGGCTTCTCACTCCAGTTAACATGATTTACACCATAAATATTAATTTTTCCAAGGCTTAAAACATGAGGAATATAGGCAAACATCCCGAAGTTTTTACCTTTCTTACTTTCTTCAGCAAAGTAGATTAATGTATTTTCGGGGATTGCATTTAACATTGGAAAAGAGTCCATTTGAATAATTTCCACTTCCTCTTCAGGTATATCTGAAGATGGTCCCTTGTAATTGTCTTTGCGATAATAATAGATTGCATTTAAGTTATCATGTAGTCTTTCAATCGGGATTTCATAAAATAATAGGTCCTTTTTTATGCTTACCCCTAACTCGGACAATGCTTCAAAAATGTAGTTTGGATGAAGTGGCAATAAAAATATAACATCATTCCACAAACAATCTAGTTTAGGTATTTTCCTCTGCAAAAGACTTTCCCTTTCTGGACTGTTACGATATTTCTCGCTATATTGCTTATAAAGCTCGTTGTCTAAGCCTTTTATATAATTTAGCGGTAATAGTTCATCGCCAATCATTTTCTTTGGCACCATATGATATAAAAACTCCATTGAACCCCCACATTCTATTGCAGTATTTTAATTATTTTTTTCATCGCATTCTCATTGCACTTGTTCTCAAAATGAGCAATTAAATAGTCTTTAGATTCCTGTCTACTAGGGCCAAGCTTCTGGATCCCATTTCTGATAGTCCATGCATCATAGGTTTCAAAGGCTGTGGAGTTCCAACCATTTTTCTCTCCATGTTCATCTGTCTTCTCTTGAATTCCAGCAATTACGATATCCATATAACCCTGAAGTTCTAACAATGCATTTTCAAAAACTTTCTTTTGCTCCTTTTGTATCAGACCCGACTTTTTCCGTAAAACTCTAGTATCTATTCCCTGTTCTTCTTGAATTAATTGAAAAACTACTAAAGCCTCTCTTGATAGTTTGCCATCTGCAAAACGTTGTTCGACTGAATCTTCTTCACCTAAAACCCTTTTAAAGTATGGGAGTAGCTCCCTTGAAATGAGCACCGACTTTTTCTTAATAAACTTGCCGTATCCTGCCGTTCCATCCATCGAAAATTGTGTCCTCCACATCCATGGATCAAATTCTGTATCTGAATGCCAGACTTCTTTAGCAGTTATACTTCCTAATGAAGGATAATCAGGGATAAGAGGCGCAAGGGGCAATAGCCCAAATTCTTCAATTATATGTATAGCTTCCTTGTAGGTTTTAATTTGTTTATGCATAGTGATAACACTCCTTATTTAAGCGCTAATTGGACTGAAAGTTGGATTTTTTCCTCGAAACGTCCAGTAGGTTCAATTTTTAGTAATTCCTCTCTTAAATGCCTTTCAAACACATGAGAATTGTAACCTAAAAAATGTTTAGCACCATAGGAGGATGAATATATATTGCCGATTATAGAATCTATGTTCCAGCTATGTTGATATGGTGGAAGCTCAATGGTTTCCAAGTCAAAGTTAGAACGATTAATAAGCTGTTCATAAGTCTCACTCGGCGGTTGATAAAGCGTATTTCCTGCTTTTCGTTCTCCACCATACCAATACTTCATAACTTCATCCACTTTGAGTTCCCACAAACTAGGCGTGACTTTGGTGAAAGCAGGGTCAATAATCGCGATACCGCCTCCTGGTGAAACCATACTAAACAACAGTTCAAGTGTTTTTTCACGTTCCATCCAATGAAAAGCTTTGGCAATTGTTACTAGCTTAAATGATTCCTCATGATTAGTTTTATAATTATCCAAATCGCCTAGAAACCACTCGAAATTACTAAATCTAGACTCCTGCTGTAAATGGGTAGCCTGCTGAATCATTTCTGCTTCCTGGTCTATTCCCACTATTCTTTCAAACCAATCGACAAATCTTAACGCAAGTCTTCCATCACCACACCCTAAATCTAACATTTGTCCCGTTCCGTCTAAAGCGAACCTTTGGATTAAAAATCGAATCAGAGTAGCTGGGTATAGAGGTCTGTACCGGGAATAATACAAAGCTGTTCCTGTGAACAATTCATTGCCATACTTATTCATATATTTATATAGCCTCTCTTTCTAGAGAACATAACTTGCTTACTGTAGTCATTCTACGAGAAACCTATTTATAACTTGTGTAAATAACTCTTTTTCTTCTATGAATGGATAGTGATTACTTTGTTCGAATATATCGAGCGTGGAATATTCTAGTATTTCATGCATTTCTAAAGAAAACTCTACTGGACACTGAACGTCATGTCTCCCACACAAAATATGAACGGAAGTTTTGACCTTATCAAGTTGACGTGTCACGTCGTAAATCAGAGCCTCCCTCCCAAAAAAGTTTAGTCTGCTAGCACATATTTTTTTATGTATGTTACTCGAAAAAAATGATTCATAATTATCAGGTCTATATAAAGAAAATTGAGTTCTTTCTTTTGAGAGTTGATAGCGTTCTTTTATTGTAAGAAGTGGATTTTTTAAAAGTTGCATTAATTCTTGCATTCTTTCATAATTCGGGTGTTCTTCATTATAAATACACTTAGTTGAGGAAGAACTAAACTCTCTTGCCGAAGATCCCACAATAATAAGAGATTTAAGAGATTCAGAAAAATGGATACCATAAAGTAAACCAATCATTCCACCTGTCGAATGTCCAGCAAAAGTCCACTTCTCGTAACCATAGGCCTGCCGTATGGACTCTAAATCAAGTACTGCGTCAATCATACTTAATTCGTGTGGAGAACTAGGCTTGTCTGTGTTACCTGCATCTCTCAGGTTTACAAGAAACACTTTGTTTGTACTTGTAAAAGTATTAGCAAAATAATCACCACTATCATCGAATTCAGAGTAATGGTGTGTAACGCAAACCGGCTCTCCCTTTCCTTTTGTAAACACCTCAAAACTTCCTCGAGAAGTTTCTATCATTTGATGTACCCATTTAGACATAAAACTGCTCCCACCAATCATGTTTTTTGAAAAACTGCTGTCATAAACCCAGCTAAGCCAAGTGTTTCTGCGGGTGGTTTTATTTCCCTCATTTGTCGTATCTCTATCTCCTTAAAATCCTTAAAAATAGCTCGTAATTTAGATTCATCATATCCAAGCCCCCCTTTTAAGCTTAGTGAACGATAAACCTCTTCGTCCGAAATTGTCGCTCCACCATATTCGCCATTTGGAGAAAAACAAGTAATCGCAAAATAGCCTCCAGATTTAAGTGCTCTCTGTATTAGTTGGATATAACTCATTCGCCGATGAGGAGCGATATGGTGAAAACAACCTGAATCATAGACAATGTCATAGCTACCTTCCTGAATATTCAGCTCAAAAATATTTTGACAGATAAAGTTAACATCAATATTTTCTTTTTTTGCTCTCTCGGTTGCCCATTGTATAGTCTCTTTTGAAATATCAACCGCATCAACTGCAAATCCTTTATTAGCTAAATAAATGGCATTTCTGCCAGGTCCACATCCTAGCTCTAACACATTACCTTGTTTAAATATATTTCGTTCCACATATTCTATTAAATTTTCATCAGGCTTTACCGTGAAAAAAGGAACCTCTCTTTTCCGATCACGATAAAAATCGTCCCAAAAAAATTTTGGCTCCCTTAAAAGACTGTCTAACACTATTAATAAATCCTCTTGTTCTGTTATCAATCGTCCCATACCTAGACCTCTTTCATTAATCAATAAAATAAGGATAATAAGTGAATGCAGTTATGCAAAAGCTCACTACAATGAATAGCAGTAGTCCTAATACAA
Source organism: uncultured Psychrobacillus sp. (assembly GCF_938022135.1). Classification (NCBI taxonomy): domain Bacteria; kingdom Bacillati; phylum Bacillota; class Bacilli; order Caryophanales; family Bacillaceae; genus Psychrobacillus; species uncultured Psychrobacillus sp. The sequence goes on along the minus strand of NZ_CALIED010000084.1, from coordinate 43,893 downwards.
TAGGAGATCCTCTAAATTTAAATTGAAAAGGTGTAACCCCGCCACCATCCTGTCCATTCCAGCCTTTCAAATGAGCGTTCTCTTCATTGCTATTTCTATTAGAATTAAGTTGAAGAAACCAGATGAGGCCAAATACCGCTAAACTACCAAGAAAAATGACATCAACGAATTTCCAATCTAATAGAATAGAAACTCCCCATAATATAGCTGTTTCTACTAGGACAGTAGCTAAAATGATATATAAGTTTTTCAACTCATAATTCCCCCATTCAAATATTTATTGTAATTATCTGTTAATACTATTATAATCTAAAATTTGTAAATTAAGTAAACATTTTTTCGCTTTTCATTTTATTATTCAAAGGAGGTTTTTACAGATTTATATCGAAATAGTTTAAGGTGTAAGGAGGAATTTGATGCTAAATTATAGGGATTCACTACCAAAGGACAGAAGAATTGCTGATGTTCATTGTATACCCATAACCGAACAAGGCATGATCATGCTTTCGTGGGACAAGGCAGAACAGCAAATCACCACTATTGGAGGGCGTTTAGAAAATGGTGAGAGTTTGGAGGAGGCTTTAGAGCGGGAAGTGATGGAGGAAGTTGGAATCACGTTAACAGATGAAAGAGTTCCGTTTGCTTCCTGGTACTGGTCTACTACCGATACATATACAGTTTGGTACCTATCAAAAATAAAAATACTTGGAAACTATGACTTTAACAATGAGAAAACGGGTTATATTATAAGTAATTTTAGTACATTTGAAATGATGATCAAACAACTAGAGAGCAAGCAAGCATTTAGACTTCAAATTCTACAACTAGCAAAGAAAAAAGCTTTAGAAATTAAATGGCTTACCAAATAAATTGCTAATCCCCTCTAGTTCTTTTATTTATGTGATAGTGATTAATTTATTCCAATAACCGATTCCTAGTTAAATACTTTCCATATATTATTCTACTTATTTACTCTTCTTTAAAATAAACATTTCTCTAATAAAGGCACCGATTGCCACAGAAATGAAAATGGTAGATATTAAATTCATCACCCTAATAAATGTATGGGTCGTGTAAATAACTTGAACGCTTTGAACAATGACAATTAATCCGAATAAAAAGATGGCTATTATTACTTTCTTCAATTAGCTAACAACCTTTCTTACGTTAGAGTAGTTGTTTTCATCTAGCATTTTTTTCTAGTTAGTATTATTAACCCTAAATTCTACTTGCAATTTAATGTTATAGTTTTTCTTTTGTTCAGTTTTCCCGTTAGCTTTCACATAAAAATCAGCAGAGCCGTTTACGATATAACGTCCTTCTGGAAATTCCTGATTCATAATTTGACTTATAAAATCTACATATTCTTTTTTATCCTCTGAAGTGTAGCCGCCACTTCCCCAATATTCTGCACGGAGTGGTTCCCCTTTTCTTAGTTTAGTGCTTAATAATGGTGTATCCATACCGTATCCGATTTCAAAGTTTCTGGTAGTTTCAACCATTGGGAAAGAAAACGGGGAAGCTGAATGAAAAATTTCAATTTCATCTTTTTCTCCTGTATATTCTAATTCAGCATAAATTTTTATAGGTTCATTCTTACCGTACTCTGCTTTTTCTGTCACAAGTCGATATACAAAATCTTCTTCTATAGCTTGGGCTTTTGTATCTAGTGGTTTCGTATCAGACGGTTCGGTATCAACCTTCCTATCAACCTTTTGTTGACAGCTCACTAAACATAAGGACAGAACTATTAAAGACACAAGGAAACCTATTTTATACATTATAATCCCTCTTTATTTTTATGAATTAGACGAGGAAAAAATATATTCGTTTCAAAGATCTAACGGCGGAATTGGTCATATCCATTCTGAACACGAACTCCGATTTATTATTTGAACGGTAATAGTTGCTCCGAATCTTCGTATTTAGAAGCCATAGTCCCTACTAATCCCACTACGTCACATTTATCATCTTTACAACCAAAGATATATGCCTGCTCACTGGTATATACAATTACGTCATAGTGATAAGGAAATACCCCTCCCTTGTTTCTATCAACCATTTGATTGACTGCAAGAACTCCCTCTGATTCATCTATTGTTTTAAATTTCTGACTGCTTATTACTAATTGTACCATTTCTCCTAAAATGACCCGATCCTTTTCGTTAGGTGTATACATCCCTTTCCAGAAAATATTGCCAAACAGCAATACATTTACACATAAACTTATAACTAAAATTATAACTAACCAATTTTTCATCTTTTCCTATCCCTCCTACCAGTTGATCTAATAACAAACCATTGTGGGATGCAATTTAAAAGGAAGATAATAAAAAATATAGTTGTTTGCCTAAATGGTTTAAAAAAATATCCCCAATCCTCTTTTATATCCATCATGTGTATAAAATATAAAGAACTAATAGCAGATAATAAATTCCCTACAACTAGAACAGGTACAAATAGAAATGCTTTGCAAATATACGCTAGAGCTATACAAATGATAATCATTGATAGGTATCCGAGCAATGACCCTTTTGTATAATCCAAATACATGCCGTAGTAGCCAAAAGGCAAACAATAAAACAAAAGAACCAAAATAAGTAAACTCGTATTCCGCACCTTCCACTTATACTTTAAAAGGCTGCCAGCTAAAATGGTCAGGTATAGGAGAGAAACAATCAAAGAAAAATTTCCGTAGCTCAAATTCAATAATTTGTTTAGTCCAAAAAGTGGAATGACGAAAATAACATACAAAGGATATTGTATATTAGCTAATACATCTAAGACAACATAATCGAAAAGATGATTTTCCGTAAGATTTACAACAAATATAACTAAGGTTGCTACAAATCCAATGCCATATAAAGCAGTGCCATCCTTTACACTCGAGTAATATAGGATGCCTATTAAGAACAGTACAGAAATAGCTAAGTTGAAAATACTTATCCGATGGTCTGGAAATTTAATCGCAGGCATGAAATTAATAAGCAATGCGCTGATGAAAATAACTATAATTATAATTTGATATTTGTTTATATTCTTCATACTAAAACTCCCCTTTAGTGTAATTTTACACTAAAGGGGAGTTTTAGACAACATTAAATTTTCTGACTAATAATATTCCACTTATCTCTTGCTACCGCTTCATCAAACGTGCTAAGAATTCGATAATTTTCTTCATCTACTATTCGAAAATGCTTGCTAAGTACATTTTGCTGTAAGCGAAAACCATTTTTTTCTTCAACATTTTTCCACCATATATAGCCACCTAATGTTTTATCCTTTGGACGTATAATCACATCGTGGGCAGTGAGCTCTATTACCTCCATAGGATCTCCACCAATATGATTTTGCAAGGTTGGGCTATCACGGAATAAGGCACATATAGCGATAGTGGTCGTCCAATTTGCTAGTGTCCTTCCCTTTTCTATTTGTACTAATGTTTTTTTGGAGATTCCTAGTAGCTCCGCCATTTTATCTTGTGTATAGTCGTTCTCTACTCTGACTAGCTTGAGGCTTTCAGAAGTAATATGTATTAAAAAATCACGATCCATGCAAATCACCTCGCGTTGTTTACACTCATTATAACTGATACAGTTCCAACAACATACAGAAAGCTCAGTAATATAACTGAGCTCCTGCATGACAACTTTAATTAAACAACCTTCTATTCTTTAAAACTACCAAGCTCACCAAAAGTAGTAGTACACCTGAAAGAATAAATACTATTCTTACGCCGACTAAATCTACTGCAATACCTATGGCTAAGGAAGATATACCAAACAGCCCAGTACCTACTGTACCTAAAGATGTATAAACGGTTAATAACTTTTCTTTCGGGACGCTTCGCTGAATAATTGTTTGTTGCGGTATATTTTTCAATTGGCTAGTTAGTCCAATACCTACAGATATTATAATCGCTAGTAATGGAAAACTTATAGAACCGAATAGGATGGTAAGAATACCGCTAATGAATGCGCCATAGCCGATAAAATATTGCTTATAGGTATCTGTCACAGTGGAATATTTCATACAAATAATGCTTCCTACTAATAATCCTATAAAAAATGCTCCATTAATAAAGCCCCACCATTGTTCTCCTTCATGGAGGGCAGTCTCCACATAAATATATAGAATGGCTGCTATCCAAACAGCACCTGCTATCGTCTCTAGAATATCCATTAGCATAATTTTTTTAAGAACCGGTGTTTTCTTTATACTAATCCAGCCTTCGCAGAACTGGTTCCAGAGGGTATCTTTCTCATTTTCCTCATGACTTACATCTTCTAAAAGCAACGTAAGTATAGTGGAAACTAAAAAGAAGCCACATACTATAAGTATTAACCAATTGGGGCTTAGCAATAAAAGTAACAATCCGCCGAACAACCAAGCACCAATTTGCAATAACTGAGTGACAGTTTCTACGATACTATTAGCCTTTATCAGCTGAGCATCTTCCACATAATGAGGTAGGAAAGCTCGCATGATCGGATTGGCACAGCCATCTAACAAAGCAATTCCACCTATTACAAAGAAAATGTACCAATAATTAGTTGAATGCATAAAAAACAATAGAAAAACTACTAACAATGCTAATAGCAAAGTTTTTCCTGCCTGCGACCACACCAGTAAGAACTTTAGCCTATATTTCCCAAGAAATAAAGGAGTCACTAAACTAGAAATAAACATTGCAGTAGTAATCGTAAATGGCACTATGGAAGAAATGGCGGCTGAACCCGTTAAGTCATATAAAACACTAATAACACCTACTAGATAAAAAACATCTCCAAGGTTTGCAATCGATTGACTAGTTAGTAATACTATAAAATTTTTATTTTGTTTCATAATTATCCCCCATATTAATTTCGTTCATTTAATACGGAGTTAAATCAAATTGGACTATACATTATTCTTATCCTCTCGTCTAAATACCTTAAGGAGTAGCTCTGGGGGATACATAGCTTCTCCTATATTCGGCATTATTTTTCTTTATCAAATTCATTTTAATATTTCAGTCGGTTTACATTTCCTTTTATTAATCTACCATTTGTTTTCTATAGACAATAGCTGTAATGATATAAATTACTACTGACCATAGAGCGATTATACCTAAATGGCTCCAAACTTCTCCAAACCCAGCTCCAGCATCTATCCTAGTTGCTAATTCTAATAGCTGAAGATTTGGTATATATTCAATCACACTAAAAATAGGATATTTATCACTAAAGCTTTCGATTGCTGTTCCCATAGAGAACAATAAAATAACTGGCAACACGATCACAGAAGACTCCATTACTGATTTTGCTATTAACCCTAGTAAAGTACCTAAGCCTATAAAAAATATCGCACATAAGGCTAATCCTAATAATAATACAGGTACATTGGCTGGAGTATACTCAGCAAGCATTACACTAACAATAGCCACTATCATTGTTAAAACGAATGATAATGCACTTTTCCCACCAAGAATTTCATACGTATTAGCAGGGGATAGCATTAATCCGCGCAGTGTATTTCTTTCTTTTTCCTCTGCAATCAAGCAGCATTGAACATACGAGCCTACCATTGTTAACGCAAAGCCTATCGTGAAATTACCATTCACCAATGGATCCATTCCCATCCGGCTAAAAATAGCTGCCATTAAAATAGGTAAAAAGACAACAACTGAGACTGCCATGTTTCTACTAAATTCCTTAAAGTCCTTCTGAAAAATTGCGTTTACACGTTTCCATGAAAATGTCATATTAATTCTCCTCCAGTCACTTTGACAAAAATATCACCTAATGTAGGTTCGTTGGAATGTACAGTGGAAATACGATTCTCCTTCATCAATTGGAACATCGTATCTGCTCCAGCCTCATCCCTTTTGAGTATGATAGTTTCATTGTTAGTTAGCTCAACGGTCATCGTTCCATCTGAAAATTGTTTCTTCAGCTCACTAGGTTTATCCAGTAATTGAATCTTCCCTTTATTTAAGAATGCAACTCGATCGCAAAGCGTTTCAGCTTCTTGCATGTCATGTGTTGTTAAAAAGATTGTTGTCCCTTTTTCATTTAATGCTCGTAAGCCATTATAAATATGTAACGTGTTTGTTGGATCTAACGCAGATGTTGGTTCATCTAAAAACAAAAGCTCTGGTTCATGAAGAATGGCTCTCGCTAGTACTACACGTTGTGTCATCCCTTTAGATAATTCAGCTATTTTCTTCTTACGTGCTTCCGTTAGGTTTACAAAGCTCAGAGCCTCATCTACCTTAGAAATAGGCAAGTCATATAATTCGCAGTATAGCTTTAGATTTTCAAAAATGGTTAACCTACTATATAGTCCACTGTTGTCTGTAAGAACGCCAAATCTTTTTCTCTCATTGGCCTTTTTGAAGTTGGATACTTTCTCTCCAAAAACAAATGCTTCCCCTTCAGTAGGATCTAGCTGACCCGTCAGTATTTTAATAGTAGTTGTTTTCCCTGAGCCACTTGGTCCTAAAAATCCAAATATCTCACCTTTTTTTACTTGAAAGTTTACATCCTCCACTGCCTTAAAGTTGGAAAAATATTTGGCAAGGCCTTTTACTTCAATTACATTTTCCATTTGAAAACCTCCTAATTGTTTGGTTGAACATTTCGTATCTACAACCTAAGATTAAGAGATATTTAAATACAAGACATCATATTTCCGGTGAAAGGAGTTAAATTTGGGGTGAATGAATCGTTATTTTAGATGAATGGAGCTTATTTGAGGCCCAACATTCCCTTTAAATCCGCCATTTTTGTCTTTGAGAGTGGTACTGACGATTTTTCTGAGTCATCTAGTACTAAGCTATAACTGTTTCTTGTCCAAGTAATGACCTCCCGCACTTTTTGTAAATTTACTATATAGGAACGATGGCAGCGAAAGAAACCAAAGGCCAATAATCTTTCTTCTAAGTCATTCAACGTAAAGGAACATGCAAAGCTTTCCCCTTTAATATGTAAATAGGTTTGTCCTTCTGTGCTTTCTATGTAATCAATCTCTGGAGGGTCAAATAATACAATTTTTTCATTTACTTTCGTCGGTATTTTTTCGAAACGAATTGGCTGAACTACTTTTTCTTCTACTACTTCATCGGTAGCGGTAATTTTTTCAGTAGTCGGCTCACTCCTATCTATTACTTCCTCATTGTCTTCTTCCTTAGTTAAAACTGGGCGCAGTCCTTTTTCATCTAATCGGTATACGTTATCGGAACAAGCAACTCCACTTTCTACTTGGCCAGTTAATATTAAGATCACTTTTTTTGCTAGACGTAGCTCTCTTAAAAGTGAAAAAAGAATCCTTTTCGACTCGATATCGAGATTTTGATCTGGTTCTTCCATTATGTATATATCAGGGTTTTGTATAAGCAACCATGCAAGCTGTACTCGCTTTCTTTCAGAGTAAGTCAAACTCTTTAGTTTCTTATTCTTTTGAGCATCTAGCTGCACTGCTTGTAATATGCTTTCTATTTGTTCAGAGGAATTAAATAGTTTTTGATAATATTTTAAAGTTTCAACTACCGTTAGTCGTTCATAACAACCTTCATGTAAAAAGAAAAAACCTATTTTTTTATCTGGGAGATACTCTACTTTACCATTGGAAAGTCGTGTTTTTCCTAGAAATGTATTTAAAAGCTGCTCTTTAACATTTACTGTAGAAACGATTGCCGTTACCTCTCCCGGTTGTATTGTCAAATCAAATTCAGGAAAGTGAACCATATCATTTGTATGCTTACCAGCTTGAATGAATTTTAACGTCATAAATATATCCTCTATTCTATGTATTCTGTTAAATTTAATTATACCAATATATTCATAATTTTACATATGAAATAAAACCACGAGCCATAATTAGCTCGTGGTTTTAGCTTTTATAGAGCAATAGCTTGTTTTTCCTTTTTCTCTCGAGTAAATAATTGGATGATGAATAATATAGCGAAAATAATTAACCCTGTAATATCAGAAATACCTTCTGGATAGATTAACAATAAACCTGCACCTATTGCCAGTATTCTTTCAATCCAGCTGACTTTTCGATACCAATATCCAATCATACCTGCTCCAATAGAAATCATTCCAGTAACAGCGGTGAATGTTACCCAGATAATTTCCCCGAATGTCGTATCAATCATGAGCAACGTCGGAGAAAATACAATCATATAAGGTATTATAAAGGCGGCAATCGCTAGTTTAGAAGATTGAACACCTGTCTTAATAGGATCTCCACCAGAAATACCCGAGGCTGCAAAGGCGGCCAGTGCTACCGGAGGGGTTATATCTGCTACTATTCCAAAATAGAATACAAAGAAGTGAGCAGACAATATAACAACTAGTGGTATTGCATTTTGTGCTACATCTGGTGCTAGTAAGGTAATGATAGCTGGTGCAGCAATAGTCGACGTTATAACATAATTTGCTGTTGTTGGAGCTCCCATTCCTAAAATTAGAGATGCAATCATAACGAAGAATAAGGTTAGTATAATACTTCCACCCGCTAGCTTAACTAAGCTAGTTGCTAGACTAAGACCTAATCCTGTTTTCACGACTACTCCTACAATAATCCCAGCACAAGCAGTGGCTGCTACTACACCTAGTGCAGTTCGTGCCCCGTCTACTAAAGCATCTAAAATTTCTTTTGGCCCTAAACGTGTACTTTTGTTAATCGCACCTACAACTATACATGCTACCACGCCATATAACGCAGCATGGATAACAGGTACACCTGTCATCATTAAAATAATGATTAAGAAAATCGGTAAGATTAAATAAATCTTTTTAAAGATTTCTTTACGATCTGGCATTTGTTCATCTGTTAACCCACTTAAACCCAAACGTTTTGCTTCAAAATGAGTCATAATCCAAATTCCTGTAAAATAAAGAAGCGCTGGAATTGCTGCGGCTTTCGCAATATCCCAGTAGGTGACTCCACGACCGATAAATTCTACCATAAGGAACGCGGCTGCCCCCATGATCGGTGGCATTAACTGCCCACCAGTTGATGCAGAAGCCTCTACAGCTCCAGCGAATTCTTTTCTATAGCCTAATGATTTCATCATCGGAATGGTGTAAGATCCTGAAGTAACAACGTTTGCTACCGAGCTCCCGGAAATAGTTCCTTGTAAAGCTGATGAGAAGATTGCAACCTTTGCAGGGCCTCCAACCATTTTCCCAGCAACAGCTACTGCCAGGTCATTAAAATACTGTCCAACCCCTGTTTTAACTAGAAATGCTCCAAACAATAGGAATGCAAAAATATACGTAGAGGAAACTGCTAACGGTGTTCCTAGAATTCCATCCGTTGAAAAGAACATTAGCTTAACGATATTATCTAAGCTTTGTCCTCGATGAGCCATAAACGCAGGGAAGTATTCTCCAAAATAGGCATATACTAAAAATAACCCTGCTATAATAGTGATCGGCAAGCCTACAGCTCGGCGTGCAGCCTCTAAAACTAATATAATAGCAACTAAACCGACTATAAAGTCTAAGGTTTCTAGACCACCTAAACTTTTAACAAGTCGTTCGTAATTAATTACCCAATGGCTTCCTACAAAAATTGCCGCTGCTCCTAGTATATAATCATAAAACGGTATTTTTGTTTTAGAAAGTTTCTTACGAGCTGGGAATAATAAAAATACAAATAATAAACCGAAGCCCAAATGAACAGTACGCTGTATTTGCGCTGGATACTGTCCAAAAATTGCCGTATACAACTGAAATAAAGAGAATGCTAGCAAGCCAAAATAAATAACATATTTAAAATTACTACCTACACTACGTGTATTAGATTCTGGATCGTATTTCTCTAGCAGCGCTTGCTGTTCCTCAGCTGACAACTCTTTAAAATTACTTTCTTCTGCATTCCGCTCTTTTTTATTGCCTTTATTATTGCTCATTCAGGTTAACTCCTCTCGCTATGTCAAATAATGATAGCTTTTTCACTTCGAATAAATAAGATTTCCCTTTTTCTAGTTTTACTTTTAAATTGTATTTCTTCTTTTGGTATTGTAAAAAAAGCTGATCTTCAACATCTCCTACAAACATAGTAAAAGAAGGCAACGCTTCATGAGCATACGATAGAGTGTATAAACCATCTTTATATACAAGTGTTTGCCCCTCTTCTGCGTAGCTCGGCATTCCAATCGCAACGTCACTATATTCCATTGATAGTAAGAGAATTTCCTTGTTATTTAGTACCCGGTAATTTTCAATAACATCTGTTTTATGTATAGTATGAGTAAAAATAATTTGGAATTCTTTTTCCTTTTTTAAAGGAAGATAATGAGTAATTGGTAATTCCGTACGTGTTTCGGTAAAGGAGAGGGCAGGTACAAAAGGTATAAAGATAAAAGAGAAAGTTATCATTATAAGAACAATAATTATTTTATTTTTCATGAAGTGGAAAGCCTCTCTTAATTAGAAAAGAGACTCGAAGCTGTACGCATCAAAGCCTCTTTTCACTAATGATTACTTGTTTACTTCATCAAAATATTTTTGAGCACCTGGATGAACTTCTATTCCAATACCATCTAGAGCTGTTTCTGCTTTAATAAATTCACCTTTAGCATGGCTAATTTTATCTGTATTGCCATAAATCGCTTTTGTGATTTCATAAACTAAATCCTCTGGAAGGTCTTTCTTAACTGCTAGCATTGCTAATACAGAAACTACTGGAACTTCTTCAGAAAGACCGTAAGTACCTTTAGGCACAGCATCTACAGCATAATAAGGATATTTTTCAATAAGTTCTTTTGCTTTATCTTCTGTAACAGAAATAATATTTACTTTTTTAGTTGCATTTAAAGCTTCCACTGCGGAAGTTGGGTAACCTGCAGTGATAAATGCAGCTTGAATTTGTCCAGTTGATAACCCATCAGTAGATTCACCAAAATCTAAGTTTTGAGCTTCAATATCATCTTCTATTGATAGACCATGAATTTCTAAAAGTTGCTCAGCATTTGCATATGTTCCTGAACCAGGAGCCCCTACAGAAACCTTTTTGCCTTTAAGATCCTCAAATGAATTAATTCCTGAATCCGCTAAGGTAACTAGTTGAACCGTTTCTGGATAAAGTGCACCAATTGCAACTACCGTATCTAACTTGTTTCCTTCGAACATTTCTGTTCCTTCTGTACCATAATAAGCGATATCAGTTTGTACGAAGGCAATTTGCCCTTCATCATCTTCATGTAAAGCTGTCATATTCGCAGCGGAAGCTTGAGATACCTCAGCAGTTGTTTTTATACCTGTCTCTTCAGTAACTAAATCAGCAAAAGTACCACCTAGTGGGTAATACGTACCTTGCGTTCCACCAGTTAGTATACTTAAAAATTTATAATCTGCTTTTGTTTTGGCTGAGTCCCCAGAACCCGAGTCTGACCCACTATCGGAGTCACTAGTTCCACAAGCTGCTAAAAATACTAAAGCAAAAATGCTTAAGACTGCTAACCATTTAAATTGTCTAGTTTTCATATTTTACATTTCCTCCCTTTTTATATAAAAGTACCCTTTGTTCTCTATAATTCTATCATAAATACTTCATACGATGTCAATTAATTAAGTAAATTCCGTTAATTTGCAGAAAAGTAGCGAGCGTTAATTCCAGAGATTTCAATAGACAATAAGAATTTTGTCCAAATAAAAAAACATACATTGTATCGTGTAGATACAGTGTATGTTTTGTCGTTTATCATTATGAACAGCTATCGTAAGTAGTGTTTTTAACCTTAGAACCAGTTTCTCCTCTAAGAAGATCACCTTCGGTAGATTCAATAATTTGGTTAGTAACATTGTTTGAGATTGAATTAGCAACTAGCTGTAACAGACTGTTTACGTCACCTTGAGATTGCTTAAATTCTTGAACAATGGGAATACTGTCGATTTCTTCTTCGATTGCAGCTATTTTACCTTCAATCATCTTCAATGCTTTTTCTTTTCCAAGATGCTGGAAGTTAACAGCTTGTTTCTGTAAGCTCTTTAAGCTAGCAATTTTCTCGCGTACGGATTGATTTTCATTAATTTGTGCTTCTGCACGTTTAAAGAAGTCAACTTCTTCCGTATTTGCAATCATAGTAGCTATTTCTCTAGCCTTCTCAATAATATCGTCTCTAGTGTATTTAGTAGTCATTATATACCCACCTTTTCTTCAATTGTTTCTTCTACTAGTTCACCAGTAAGTGACCACGTTTTTGCATTTGTAATTTTAACTTGAACAAGCTTCCCAATAATATCTTTAGGTCCAACAAAATTCACTAGTTTGCTTTTTCGGGTATATCCAGCAAGTACATCAGGGTTATTTTTACTTTCCCCTTCTACCAATACCTCCACAATATCACCTTCAAGCTTCTTCATTGCCTCTGCAGACATTTCGTTTACTAGTGCATTTAAACGTTGAAGTCTTTCCTTCTTCACTTCCATTGGCACGTTATCAATCATTTTAGCTGCTGGAGTGCCTTCACGTGGAGAATAAATATAAGTGTATGCAATTTCAAATCCTACCTCTTTATACAGAGATAGTGTTTCCTCAAATTGTTCGTCCGTTTCATTAGGGAAACCAACAATAATGTCCGTTGACAATGAGGCATTCGGAATAGCAGTTTTAATCTTTCTTACTAGCTCTAAATAATGTTCTCTTGTATATTTACGAGCCATAATTTTTAGAATATCAGATGATCCTGACTGAACTGGTAAATGAATATGCTCTACCAAGTTGCCGCCCTTTGCTAAAACTTCGATTAAATGGTCATCAAAATCTCTAGGATGACTAGTCATAAAACGAATTCTCGCTACATCAATTTTATTTAAATCATCCATTAAGTCACCAAAACGATAATCTAAGTCAGTAAAGTCTTTTCCATAAGCGTTTACATTCTGACCAAGAAGTGTAATTTCCTTATAGCCTTGAGCTGCAAGGTGGCGAATTTCTTGAATAATATCCTCTGGTCGACGGCTACGCTCTTTACCTCGTGTATATGGCACGATGCAATATGTACAGAACTTATCACAGCCATACATAATGTTAACCCAGGCTTTAATAGATCCCTTACGCACTCGCGGAAGGTTCTCTATTACATCCCCTTCTTTAGACCATACTTCAATAACCATCTCTTTTGATAGGTACGCCTCATTAAGAATGTTAGGTAGACGGTGAATATTGTGTGTACCAAAAATCATATCTACTTGATCGTACGTTTTCAAAATTTTCTTTACTACGGATTCTTCCTGGGACATACATCCACATACACCGATTAGCAAATCAGGATTATTTCTTCTTAAATGCTTTAAATGACCAAGTTCACCAAATACTTTGTTCTCCGCGTTTTCACGAATAGCACAAGTATTTAAAAGGATGACATTCGCATCTTCCACTGTATTAGTTGGCTCATATCCCAACTGCATGAAAATCCCAGCCATTACTTCTGTGTCATGTTCATTCATTTGACATCCATAGGTACGTATATAAAATTTACGATTTTGTCCCATCCCTTTGAATTCATCTGCAATTGAAAAGTCGTTGTGATAAGCCACTTCTTCTTTCCCACGTTTTTTTGCATCTTTTAAGGACGGGGGAGTGTAAACTGCTTGAAAATATTTGCTATAATCTTTCTCCACGTTTTTCTCGGGAGAAGTAGTTTCTTTTATTTGAGTACTTTGTAAACGTGATTCCTCGTTCATAAGAACTCCCCTTTCTTTCATTCGCCAAAATCCGAATATCCATCCTATTATACTGAATAGTGCTCCATTGCTACAAGGCATTAAGCTTAAAATTTCTTATTTAGACAAAATATGTGCGCTTTTTTGGTTTATATAGTGCACTTAATGGGAATTAGATAAGATTGTGATTTGAATAATAGAGTTTGTTCTGCTGGGATTCCCTTGTTTTAGGGGGTCCTTTTTTAAGTTGTAATGGTGGTTTAGGAGAAACTTCTGGTATGGCGGTTTGGTGAGTTTCTGGTTATGGGTGGTTTGTTGGAGTTTATGGGGCACTTGTCCATGCTTTATGGGCGGTTTTCAACTTGTTATGGGACACCTTGCTATTACTTATGGGCGGTTTCTTTGTTTATGGGCGGTTTACTGTGATTTATGGGACACTTGTCCATGCTTTATGGGCGGTTTTCAACTTGATATGGGACACTTTGTTATTACTTATGTGCGGCTCCACTTGTTTAGGTGCGCTTTCCTACCCTTTACGTGACAATTCCACATACTTTACGTGCACTTCTCACCCCTTTAGGTGCGACACCATACTATTTACGTGCGACTCTCTCGCTTAGGTGCGCTTTCCTACTCTTTACGTGACACTTCCACATACTTTACGTGCACTTCTCAACCCTTTAGGTGCGTCTCCACACTATTTAGGTGCAACTCTCTCGTTTAGGTGCACTTTCCTAGCCTTTAGGTGACACTTCCACTTACTTTACGTGCACTTCTCACCCCTTTAGGTGCGACTCCACACTATTTACGTACGACTCTCTCGCTTAGGTGCGCTTTCCTACTCTTTACGTGACACACACTATTTATGTGCAACCATCACTCTCCAACGTAACACTTCTACCTCCCATCCACACATCCTTAGCAGAGATTCTACTCTTAATTATCCCTATAAACACAAAAAAGCTCATGAACGATAATCGTTCATGAGCTTAGTATTCATTTACATAAAATCTTTTAACAATGCATCAAACTCTTTTTCACTCATCTTCAAGTTTTGATCAACAAGCGGTGTTGGAGCATATCCAGGTACTTGATCCTGGTAAGAAGGTGCATTTTCATCCTGATAGATGATTCCAGTTACTAGTCCTTCATTTTCCATTACTACTCGCATTGCTTCCTCACGATTAGTGGAGTCGTAGCCTTCCACATTAGATAGCTTCGTTAAATTCTCTTTGAACCAGTCATATGTGTTTACTTTGTTATAAGTGACACATGGGCTGAACACGTTGATAAACGAGAAGCCTTTATGCTGGATACCTGCTTCGATAATTGCAGTTAATTCTTTAATATCTGAAGAGAAGCCCTGTGCGACAAATGTAGCTCCAGAAGTCAGTGCTAGCTCCAGTGGTTTAACAGAAGGTTCTATTGCTCCACCTGGAGTAGACTTCGTTTTAAAGCCTTCTGCTGAACGTGGAGATGTTTGTCCTTTAGTCAATCCATAAATCTGGTTGTCCATTACTACATAGGTCAAATCAATATTACGGCGAATTGAGTGGATTGTGTGTCCCATACCAATGGCAAACCCATCTCCGTCTCCACCAGATGCGATTACGTGTAAATCCTTATTAGCCATTTTTAAACCTTGTGCAATTGGTAAAGCTCTGCCGTGGATACCATGGAAGCCATAAGAATGGATATAGCCAGAAATACGTCCAGAACATCCGATACCAGAGATGACTGCTAAATCATGCGGCTGGATGCCTACGTTTGCTGCTGCACGCTGTATTGCTGCTTGCACAGAAAAGTCACCACATCCTGGGCACCAGTTTGGTTTTACATTGTTACGAAAATCTTTAAATGTTACCATCTGTTAGCATCTCCTTCACTTGTTTTGCAAGACTTAATGGCAGGAATGGAGTGCCATCATATTTCAATACACTCACTATTTTGTCATGACCGCCGACGTTCATTTTAATAATGTTTGCCAATTGTCCTGTTGCATTGTTTTCTACCACTACTACTTTTTTAGCTTTAGCTACTAGCGGCTGCATTTGTTCGGTTGGGAATGGGTGAATTAAGCGAATATGTGCATGGTTCACTTTCACTCCATTGTCATTTAGTGTTTGTTGTAGTTCTTCTAGTACTCCGCGAGTAGAATTGAATCCTACAAATAATATATCTGCTTCTTCATGAGGAGCGTTAACGTACACTGGCTCATCGAAGTTAACAAACTTTAATTTTTTCATACGCTTGTCCATTTGAGCTTGACGGTTTAATGCGGCTTCAGAAGGTTTGCCAGTTTCATCATGCTCTACACCTGTTACATGGTGAATTGCATGCTTCATACCTGGTAATACACGTGGTGAAATACCATCTTCGGTTACTTCGTATCGTTTGAAATAACTTTTATCTTCTGTTTCTGGAAGCTCTTCGTTGTCCATTAAACGACCACGACGGATTTCTATTTTCGAATAATCAAATGGCTCCACTGTTTGCTTACCAAGTGATAGCTGTAAGTCCGAAAGAATAATGACAGGTAGCTGCAATTCTTCAGCAATATTAAAAGCTTGGATTGTATCGTAGAACGCTTCTTCTCCAGTACTTGGTGCAATGACCACCTTTGGAATTTCCCCATGCGTACCGTAGATCATTTGCATTAAATCAGACTGCTCTTGTTTGGTCGGTAATCCTGTAGATGGACCCCCACGCTGTGTGTCGACAATTACTAATGGTTGCTCGGTCATCCCGGACAATCCGATTGCTTCCATCATTAGAGACAGGCCAGGCCCTGCAGACGCTGTAAATGCACGTACACCACCGTAGTTAGAACCAATTGCCATTGTTGCTGCAGCAATTTCATCTTCTGTTTGAATGACTGCTCCTCCAAATAGAGGTAGCTTTTTAATCATATACTCCATTATTTCAGAAGCTGGAGTAATTGGATAAGCTGCCATAAAGCGTACGCCTGCAGTTAATGCGCCCATAGCTATTGCATCATTACCAATCATGAATAAACGCTGTTTGCCGTCAGCTGGAGCTATTTCCCACTCTCCAAGACGGTCCCCAAGCTGCTCAGCCATCGTGTCATATCCTTGTTGAATCGCCTGCATATTTTTTTCTACAACTTCTTCACCTTTTTTACCAAAGATTTCATCAACGACTCCTTGGAAAACGGCTTTGTCTAGGTTTAATAAAGCAGACGTAGCTCCAATTGCCACCATGTTCTTCATGAGAGAGGTTCCAAGGCTAGAAGCAATCTCTGTAAAAGGTACGATATACATTGGTGCTAAACAGTCCTCTGGTGCCTCTGGTGAAAATTTAGCATCTGCTAGTATGATACTTTTTTCTGTAAGCTCTTTATAATTGACTTCAATCGTTTCTTGATCAAATGCCACTAAAATATCTAAGTTATCTGGAATGGTACGTACTTGAGTAGGACGCACACAAATTTTATTATTAGTATGTCCGCCTTTAATTCGAGAAGAGAAATGACGGTATCCATATAAGTAGTACCCAAGGCGATTCATAGCCATAGAGAATATTTCGCCTGTACTCTCAATACCCTCTCCTTGCTGCCCTCCTACTTTCCAAGAAAGCTGTTGCAACATATAAACATCTCCTTACTGTTCTCTTTAAATGCTTTTTTCCTTCATTAGTTTATCACGAAGTAGCGATATACACTATGTATTACCTGTACTTTTATGGAATTTCAGACCTTTGACGGAACCCCTCCGTCACGATTTATTCAAAAAAGTATGGAAACGCAAATTATAAGCCGCTACTAAAGACAGTAGCGGCTTTTTGTGAAACTTTATATAGAGTACCAAGCCTTTTGTGAAGAAAGCCTTGCTGCTATATATTATTTTGATTTCTTTTCTACCAGTAATTTCAAAGCAGTTCGATCTTCACCAGAAATAATAATATCTGTGAACGCCGGTGAGCAAGTTAGGTCTGTTCCACTAGGAGCAACAAATCCTCTTGCAATAGCAATAGCTTTTATAGCTTGGTTTAATGCTCCTGCGCCTACTGCCTGCATTTCTGCGTAACCTTGTTCTCTTATAACTGCAACTAATGCACCAGCAACTGAATTGGGGTTTGAACGAGAAGATACTTTTAAAGAATCCACTATCATTTCTCCTTTTATCGCTATATTTATGAACTTGCTTTCGTTCATAAACTAACTTATGCTCGGAAGAAATTTTTTAGACTTTTTTATGCTTCAAATGGATAATCTTCGTTAATATATATTCTCTCTTGATGTGTTGCTTTACCAGTTTGGTTATCCACCTCTACGAAAAATCCACTTAGCACCGAACGACCGCTCTTCGGTACTTCAAAGCGAGTTGGCATATTTGTTTGGAAACGGTATAGTACGTCCTCTTTTTTCATCCCTAATACTTCATCATAAGGACCTGTCATTCCGACATCTGTAATATAAGCAGTGCCGCCAGGAAGAATACGAGAATCCGCTGTTTGTACATGCGTATGAGTTCCTACTACAACAGAGGCCTTGCCGTCTAAATGCCATCCAAAGGCAATTTTTTCACTTGTCGCTTCTGCATGAAAGTCTACAAATACAATTGGGGATAGCTGCTTAGCTTCTTCAACCATTTCAGTTGCCATTTTAAATGGATCATCGTGTGGCGGTAAGAATGTTCTACCATGCATATTGATGACAGAAATAGTGTGGCCGTTTTTCGTTACAGAGGTCATTCCTTTACCCGGAGCGTCTTCTGAAAAATTGGCAGGACGAATTAAATAATCTGTATCATCGATGAAGTCCATAATTTCTTTTTGATCCCATGTATGGTTTCCCATCGTCACTACGTCTACTCCCATATGTAAAAGAGAGTTAAATATAGTTTTCGTAATGCCTCTACCAGCAGCTGCATTCTCCCCATTGGCAATTACAACATCTGGCATATATTTTCTTTTTAGTCTTGGTAAGTAGCTTTCCAAGGTATCTCTGCCAATTGATCCAACAATATCACCGATAAATAGTATTTTCATTTTTACAATAACGTCCTTTCACGAAAAAAAGGCTTCATTTCGAAGCCTTTTGTTTTCAATGTTATGATTGCTTTTACTTTATTTTGCGTATTCTACGGCTCTAGTTTCTCTGATTACAGTTACTTTTATGTGACCAGGATAATCGAGCTCTTCTTCAATTCGCTTACGGATGTCTCTTGCCAAGCGATGAGCCGTAATGTCATCGATTTGATCAGGACGAACCATAATGCGGATTTCTCTACCCGCTTGAATAGCAAAGGATTTTTCAACACCTTCATAGGATTCTGAAATTTCCTCTAGTTTTTCAAGGCGGCGAATGTAATTTTCTAATGTTTCACTTCTTGCACCAGGTCTAGCTGCAGATAAAGCATCTGCTGCTGCTACTAATACGGCAATGACAGAAGTAGCTTCTGTATCTCCGTGATGGGAAGCAATACTATTAATTACTACCGGATGTTCTTTATACTTTCTTGCAAGTTCTACACCTATTTCAACGTGACTTCCTTCCACTTCATGGTCAATTGCTTTTCCGATGTCGTGTAATAAGCCTGCACGTCTAGCAAGTGTTACGTCTTCTCCAAGCTCTGCAGCTAAGAGACCAGCTAAATAGGCAACTTCAGTAGAATGTTTTAATACGTTTTGACCATAACTTGTACGGTATCTTAAACGGCCTAAAATCTTCATCAAATCTGGATGTAGGTTATGAACACCTATATCAAAAGTAGTTTGTTCGCCAATTTCGCGAATTTGTTCATCTACTTCTCTTCTAGACTTCTCTACCATTTCTTCAATTCGAGCAGGATGGATACGTCCATCTTGCACTAATTTTTCAAGGGCTAATCGAGCAGTCTCTCTTCTAATCGGATCGAACCCGGAAAGAATTACAGCCTCTGGTGTGTCGTCAATGATAAGATCGATACCAGTCAATGTTTCGAGTGTACGAATGTTTCGTCCTTCACGTCCGATAATTCGTCCTTTCATCTCGTCATTCGGTAAGTTTACAACCGAAACGGTAGTTTCCGCAACGTGATCTGCTGCAAACCTTTGTAAAGCAAGTGAAAGTATTTCTCTCGATTTCTTGTCAGCTTCTTCTTTGGCTCTTGTTTCAGATTCTTTAGTCATCACAGCAATATCAGTAGCCAATTCATTTTCTACCTCTTGAAGAATGATAGTTTTTGCTTCTTCACGAGTAAGAGTAGAAATACGTTGTAGCTCTGTTTGTTGCTCTTCAACTAGTTCATCCACTTTACTTTCCTTTTGTTCGATATGCTGTTGTCTTTGTGTTAGAGCATCTTCTTTACGCTCAAGACTTACTTCTCTCTTGTTTAGAGCATCATCTTTACGATCTAGATTCTCTTCTCTTTGTAATAACCGATTTTCCTGTTTTTGCAGTTCCATGCGGCGTTCTCGGATGTCAGATTCAGCTTCATTTCGTAATTGGTGAGTTTCATCTTTGGCCTCTAAAAGTGCTTCTTTCTTTAATGCTTCTGCCTCTCGCTTTGCTTCCTCTATAATGAGTACAGAAGATTGTTTTGCACCAGTCACTTTTGAATCATTCACTTTTTTCAGATAACCGTAACCAACAGCGCCACCGATAATAAGACCAAGCAAAGCGGAGATGATAATTTCCCATGTCATTTCGAACACCCCCTCTTGCTATACTTTTAAGTTTCAGTCGGCACATATATGCTAATTGAATGCATATTTGTACTGCTTTTTAGTCATTTAATAAAGAAATTATACAATTTTAATTGTATAGATGTAGAAATACTCTGTCAAGGAAACGGAAGAATATTATTAGTTTTAGAGAGAGGATATCTATTACTTTAGGTATTGCCTAAATAATATGATTTCATAATTCCTATTTGAAACAATTTCATATTTTCTTTTATTATGTAAAACCACAAGGAACAATCAATAAAAAAATCATGATATTTATCTGCTCAGCAAAGAAATTATAATTAGTTTCAGCTCTGGTTGTCCTTTTCTGAAGAATGATCAATGTTCATTCAACCGACTAGATTCATTGCCTGTCGTTTCAACGAACGCTTTTAATAGGTAAAGCTTCTAATTTTGAATTTAGCTCATTCACAACTACTAAAGTTCAAGTAAAATGGACTTTATGATAAGTTTAAACTACAAAAAATATTAGAAATAGATTTTAAAAAAAGATACCAAGAGAGAGTCTCTTGATATCTTTTTAACTTTAACTATTATTCATCTTCTAAAAGTAGCTCGAACTCGCCATCTTCGTCCTCTGGCTCATGCGCTGCAATAACAAGTGCACCAGCAGACATACCTAGAGATTGACGAATTTTTAATGCCACTTCTTCTTTAATAGCAGGGTTTTCTTTCAAGAATTGCTTAGCGTTTTCTCGCCCTTGGCCAATACGTTCTTCATTGTAAGCATACCAAGAACCACTTTTTTGGATAATATCGTATTCAGAACCTATATCAACGATTTCTCCTTCTTGAGAGATTCCTTCTCCGTACATAATATCTACTTCTGCAGTTTTAAATGGTGGAGCAACTTTGTTTTTTACTACTTTAATTTTCGTTTTGTTACCCATAATGTCTGTACCTTGTTTAATAGCTTCAGCACGTCTTACTTCTAAGCGGACAGAGCTGTAGAATTTAAGTGCACGACCACCAGGCGTTACCTCCGGGTTACCAAACATTACTCCAACTTTTTCACGAATTTGGTTAATAAAGATTGCTATAGTGTTAGATTTGTTAATAACTCCTGATAGCTTACGTAATGCTTGAGACATTAAGCGAGCTTGAAGACCAATATGAGAGTCTCCCATTTCTCCTTCTATCTCCGCTTTTGGTACTAATGCTGCAACAGAGTCGATAACAATGATTTCAACCGCACCACTGCGGACTAGAGCTTCTGCGATTTCAAGGGCTTGCTCTCCAGTGTCGGGTTGAGATAATAATAATTCATCTATGTTAACGCCTAGTTTTTGTGCATATACAGGGTCCAACGCATGCTCTGCATCAATAAATGCCGCTTGCCCACCTGTTTTTTGTATTTCTGCAATAGCGTGAAGCGCTACAGTTGTTTTACCTGAGCTCTCTGGGCCATAAATTTCAATAATACGACCTCTTGGATATCCGCCTATTCCAAGTGCTGCATCAAGAGCTAGGGAACCACTTGAAGAGGTAGAGATTTCACGGTCTGTTTTCTCTCCTAATTTCATTACGGAACCTTTACCAAATTGTTTCTCTATTTGTTTTAAAGCCATTTCTAACGCTGCTTTACGATCATTAGCCAAATGTATTTCCTCCTAGAAACTATCATTTTTTTTACTATCTTTAGTATACTCGGTCTTTGAGAAATTTACAAGAAAAAAGCGAACATCTATTCGTTTATTTTTTAACACTATTAGATTTTGATAGGAAAAAACAGCACAAAATGATAATTTGAGCCGTTTTCTTTTGTTAAAATTAAATTTTCGATAATCCTTCTTCTCTTAAAAGTCGAATCAAATAATGGATAGTAAACTTAACTGTTCTTAAACGATTTGTGTTTCTCATACCGGATAGATTCAATTTATAAGAAATTGGGGCGACGTCTCCATACGCTATTCCAATCCACACCGTTCCTGCCGGTTGATCTCCGTGTCCATCTGGCCCAGCTGCTCCAGTAATACCTATACCTATCGTTGTTTCAAACTTTTCTTTGACTCGACTAGCCATTTCTTCTGCAACCTGACTAGAAACGACGCTATGTTCATCAATCGTTTCTCTCTTAACACCAAGCTGATTGATTTTCACTTCTTCCGTATAGGTGATAATGCCACCTACAAGTGCTACGCCCATTCCTGGGACTGCCGCCAACTCCGATTGAAAAAGTCCAGCAGTCATACTTTCTGCAGCAGAAATTGTTAGCTCATTGTCAATTAGTATATCTCTAAGCTTGGAGGCTAACGATTCGTTATTATATCCATACACATATTTGCCCACGCGGTTTAAGATTTCAGCTTGTAGCTTTTCAATCCTTTTCCAAGCTTCTTCCTCCGTATCTGCTTTCGCAGTAAGTCGTAAGGTTACCTCGCCGTCAGAAGCTAGCGGCGCAAGGGTCGGATTTGTTTGATTGTCCAATAAATCCTGGACCTCATTCTCCAACTCTGCTTCGCCAATACCATAAAAGCGAATGACATGGGACATAATTACATTTTCTTTGTAAAGCAGTTTAGGTAACAGCGGCTTAGCCTCAAATTGGAACATCGGCTCTAATTCTTTTGGAGGGCCAGGCAATAACATATATGTATGTTTCTCTGTGGAAAGCAGCATCCCCGGAGCCATCCCATGCTTGTTTTCAAGGACAGTACAGCCGTCTAAAACTAATGCTTGTTTTTTATTGTTCTCCGTCATTACTTTTCCAGCTCTTTTAAAGAAATCCTCAATATAAATGATTGCATGATCATCTAATACAAGATTTTTGTTAAGGTGTTTAGAAATTGTTTCTTTTGTAAGATCGTCTTTAGTAGGTCCTAAACCTCCTGAAAAAATAATGAGGTCAGCTCGATTTTCTGCGATTTTTATGGCTTCTAACAAACGATTAGGATTGTCTCCAACTACTGTGTGGTAATACACATCGATCCCTAACTCTGCCAGCTGGGAGGATATATATCTTGCGTTCGTATTGGAAATTTGCCCTAACAATAATTCTGATCCTACCGCAATAATCTCTGCTTTCATCCCAAAACTTCCTTCCTATTTTGAGTCAAGTAACACTTTGCGATTCAAATAGAAATAATCAAATCCCGACCATAAAGTAAAGAATAGACAAACGTATAGCATGATCATATCAAATGGGAAATTGAACATTTCAAAAAATACATTTCCTAAAAGTAATGATGAAATCGCGATAATTTGTGTCCACATTTTTATTTTACCGAGTTGATTTGCTGCAACTACCTCTCCTGTATTCGCTAATATTAAGCGTAAACCAGTCACTGCAAATTCACGGCTGATAATTAATATAACTACCCACGCTGGTGCAACTCCAAACTGCACTAATATAATTAATGCTGCTGAAACTAGCAATTTGTCCGCTAGAGGATCTAAAAACTTACCCATATTGGTTACTAAATTATATTTACGAGCATAATAACCATCGATAAAATCAGTAATAGAGGCGATAATAAAAATAATAGCTCCAATTAGGTGATTTACTGGAATGGTTGCGCCTAAAAAACTAGCTTCCCCCCAGTTAAAATCAATTAGCATAAAAATCATAAATACTGGAATTAAAAATATGCGAAACATAGAAATTTGGTTTGGTATATTCATTTTCATCAAAAAATACTCCTTTCATATTTCAAACAAAATAGCCATCTAATCGATGACTATTTGCTGAATTTTATAACTAAATTTTGAGGACTCTTATCTGTTGGGAATTCTACTAGCTCATCATTAATAAAGACTTGCGTAACTGGAACGTTACCCACTCTCACGCGAATTTGTTCCGTTGTAGTTACATCTAGCTCATATGGCGTTCCAGTGTTAACCCAGCTATCATATAAAGTTTTGTTTGCTTGGTCTTTTAAGTTTAACCATGTCTTGTCGCTGCTAGCCATTAACTTTAGCTGATAAGTTTCTGCACCAGATACAGTATATGTTGAAGTTTCCCCTTGAGTCCCCTCTAACGTGAAAGCTAGTTTAGGCACTGGTTCTTCTTCAATTTCTTCTTCCACAGCCTCTTCCTCTTCTTCATTATCTGTAGCTGTTTGATCCGAAGGTGGAGGAGTGATATCCATAGTCACTGGTTCCTCTGTTTCTACTGCAGGTGACTCTTCCGTCTCTGGAGAGTTCTGTCTAAGTGTCCATACAATCACAATTATCGCGACAACAAACAATGCCACAATAATCATCGGCATAATTTCCATAAATCTGTTCGATGCTCGGCCACCCAAAGTTCTTCTAGACGGTGTTGCAGGAATAGTTTTTGCAACATCCTCATTTGTAGGACTTGGAAGCTCTGATTTGTATGTCTCTAAAAGCTCATCCCCATTTAAGCCAACTGCCTCTGCGTATTGCTTGATAAAAGCTCGCACGTAAAAAGCACCAGGAATTGTAGAATAATTCCCTTCCTCAATGTTAGCTAAATACCTTTTTTGGATTTTTGTTATTTCTTGCAAATCCTCGATACTATATCCTTTTGCTGTTCTCGCTTCTTTTAAACGAGTACCAAGTTCAGTCAATTAAAACACCTACTTCGTTAAAAATTAAATTCACCGAATCCGCCAAATCCACCCATGCCTTTGTCGGTCATCGCATGATTTTTTTCCATCATTTCGTACGTTATTTCTTCCTCTGGACTATGACGAAGCTCAATTATATAGTCAAAATCCTCTATAGAATATTCGGAATGCTTGATGAACATATCTGGGTGCTCCACTACTTTAATAGTAGGCATTCTCATCATTTCCCTAACAAGTTGTAGATGCTTTTCATCATTTGACTTTCTTGTAACAATTCCATCCAGAATAAAGATATTGCGATCGCTGAATTCATCCCCAGCGAGTTGATTTCTAATCGTTTGCTTAATCATTGTGGAAGACAGGAAAATCCATTTTTTGTTCGCACAAACACTTGCTGCAACTACAGATTCTGTTTTCCCTACTCTAGGCATACCTCTGATACCGATTAGCTTATGTCCTTCCTGTTTAAAGATCTCAGCCATGAAATCTACTAGTAGACCAAGCTCATCTCTTACGAATCGAAAAGTCTTTCTGTCATCAGCATCTCTTTGTATGTATCTTCCGTGACGCACAGCTAAACGATCTCTTAGCTTCGGCTCACGAAACTTAGTTAAATGAATTGTTTCCATTGTGGAAATGATATGTTCAAAGCGTTCAATATTTTCTTTTTTTTCAGCTTTAATGAGCATACCACGTCTACCCTCATCTACTCCATTAATAGTGACTATATTTACTCGCAGCATACCCAATAGAGAAGAAATGTCTCCTAAAAGTCCAGGACGATTTACTTGAATTTCGTATTCAAAAAACCATTCACTTGCCATCATGTATTCCTCCCTTTATAGAATGACGTTCTCAATGCATTAATAGTTCTATCATATATGATTTTATAACCGAATAAAAGGGAAAAAGAAAAGAGAGTTAACTTCCCCCTTTTCTTTTCCTAAATATACCAACCACCATTAACTCGAATGACCTGACCAGTAATATAATATGCATGCTCACTTGCTAAAAAAACAATCACATTGGCTACATCCTGTGGTTTGCCAAATATACCTGCAGGAATCTCTTCTAATATAAACTCTCGAGATTCATCATCTAAATGAGCGTTCATTTTTGTATCGATAAAACCTGGTGCGACGACATTAACGTTTGTCTTTTGCATGGCAACCTCTTTCGCATAGGCTTTCACAAACGCATGCTGAGCCCCTTTAGCAGCAGAATAGGCTGCCTCATAGGAAGCACCTGTTTCTCCCCATATAGAGCCAATAAAGATAATAGAGCTATGCTCATTCTTTCGTAGCTTAGGAGCTAATCTTCCCGCTAAAAACATCGGATGCTCTACATGTACTTGAAAGAGATGTCGTATTTCTTCCAGAGAGGTCTCTTCTATACCCTTATAAAGACTTTGGCCTTGGGCAAAGACTATCGATTGAAGAGAGTAAATAGAATTCACAATGACTTCAATTGCACTTGTATCTAATAGGTCTGCTTGAATAGGTATAAATTCCTGTTCTGGATAGGCAAGATCGAGGGCAACTATAAGTTCATCCACTTTTTCTTTGTTACTCGCAAAATGAAGGTACAGGGACCATCCAGCCTCCGCCATACTTAGGCTAGTAGCAATCCCTATTTCTCCAGACGCACCTACCACTAGAGCAAACTTTTTAGCCATTATCTGTTTCCTTCGAAGGAATAATCTTAAATACAGTATGTGTATTCTCATCCTTAAAGGCTTCAAATGCCTTCTTGACTTGTTCCACACCTAAGTTCTCTAAGGCTGGTACTACATCAAATAAATTCATATCGTTAAACTTATAACGAGTAAATTGGTTTGCAATATATTCAATTGAATTTAAAGAACGTAAGAAATGACCAATTTTCTTTCTAGTAATTCGTTTCATGTCCTCTTCTTCTAATGTCCAATTTGTTGCAAATTTAGTGATAGTTTCTTTGATCTTCTGACCAAGCTCTTCTGGATTCCCTGTATCGGAGCCTATCATCGCAAAACCGTAGCCTTCTTCCATAGAGAAGTCTGCACTATAGGATTCATCGATCAACCCTTTTTCATAGACCTCTTGGAAAAACGAGGATGTTCTACCGAATATCAGTTCAACAGCCACTTGCATAGCCAACTCATAATTTAACATTTCTTCACCGGTAATATTAACATTGTTCGATTTAATGCCATATAAAAGCTTAGACTTTTGAACGTCCATTTTTAATGTTCGTTCTATTTTATCTACTTTTGGCTGCTCTTCTGGGTAAAAACGAACAATTTCCTCTGGAGCCTTAAATTCTTTTTTAGCCTGATTTTCTTTTACAAAGTCCATCATTTCTTTAGGATTTACTGCCCCAACAACGAACAACACCATATTCGAAGGGTGGTAAAACGTGTTATAGCATTCGTAAAGATGCTCAGCTGTAATATGACTAATAGACTCTATTGTGCCCGCGATATCAATTTTCACTGGATGTTCTTTGTACATATTTTCAATCGTACCAAAGTATAACCTCCAGTCCGGCTGGTCGTCATACATGGTAATTTCTTGCCCAATAATACCCTTTTCCTTTTCAACAGTTTGTTCTGTGAAATATGGCTCCTGTACAAAATTAAGAAGAGTATTAGTGTTTTCTAATATATTATCTGTTGAGGAGAATAAATAAGAAGTTCTTGTAAATGACGTGAATGCATTGGCAGAAGCCCCATTTTCACTGAACTTCTGGAAAACATCTCCTTCTTCCTTTTCAAACATTTTATGCTCTAGAAAATGGGCGATCCCGTCTGGTACTGTAACAGGCTCTTTTTTACCTAGAGGAATAAATTCTCGGTCAATAGAACCGTATTTTGTAGTAAAGGTTACATATGTTTTGGAAAAGCCTTTTTTAGGCAAAATATAGACATTTAATCCATTGGAAAGTTCTTCGTGATATAGTGTTTCTTCTAGCTGTTCAAAGTAAGTTTCATTCATTGTCTGCACCGTCCTTACCAGATAAGAAATAGACAAATTCCTTTTCGATATTTGAAGCCATTTCTTGAATTTGCTCCTTCGTGACATCTTCCCATTTAGCGGTCCAGTTTTTCACTGTAAAGGATTCATCGAGTTCTTTATATTGATCGTAAATTTCTATTTGTCCTCTAGCAGAATCCAAAGATTCCTTAAGCTGGTTTTTAAGCATGGATTTTGTCTGATTGATCTCTAAATCAGATATATTTCCTTCTTGCATTTCCTTTAGCTGTTCGTCTATTAATGCAACAGCTTTTTCCTGTAGGTTGGCATCAATTCCCGCAAATACAAAAATGCGACCATAAAGGGAGGAAAAGCTACTTGAGGCATAGTATGCCATACTTTCTTTTTCACGAACATTCATGAAAATCTTGGAATGGGCAAAGCCACCAAGAATACCATTAGTAATTTGCATAATTGGGAATTCATTAGAGTAAAACGTGACTGGAGTTCGATAAGAGATATGTAATTTCCCTTGCTTCATGTCCTGTTTTTCATGTAAAAACTCGTTGTCGTTTGTTGAAACAGCACTTTCTGTTTCTTTTGGAATGTCTGCAGAACGAGCTTCAAACGGGAAAAATTCACTAATTTTAGCTTTCATTTCATCTACATCTACATCACCTACAATATAGATAGATAATGGTTCTTTTGTAAGCAGGTTTTGATGCATTTCTAATAACTGTTCGTTTGTTACTGCCTTCACTGTTTCCACCGTACCATTAGCGCTAATAGAAGCAGGATGATCGGGTAAAATATTTTCTAATAATCGTTGCTGTGCATAACGAGTTTTATCATCGTACATAGACTGAATACGTTCTATCACTTGTTCTTTTTCTCGCTTCACAACCGACTCAACAAATTTTCCATTTTCTAAGTTAGGTTGGAAAAGCACTGTTTGTAATAATGAAAGTACTTCATCTACCACAGTTTCATTAGACAGATAAGCATCGTTAACAGTTTCGGCATTTAAAGAAAAAATATGATTTAAACCCTTTTTAGATGTGTCAAAATATAATACCGCTCCGAATAATTCATCTAAACGTTTTCTAAAAGATGCATATGTTGGATATTTGGCATTGCTATATTGCAGTACATTGGAAAGTACCGCTCTTACTGCAGCAGACTCTACAGTTAATGGCTGCTTCCATTTAAATGAAATATTAATGGTTTTAAATTGTTCTGTAGGTCTTATATAAAGCTGGACACCTTTGACTAATTCAAAATGTTGAAACATGAAAAGAATTCCCCCTTTTTCTTTCTAGTGTTACTCATATACCTTTTCACTATACATCTTCTAATTATATCAATACAAACAAAAGGGACCAAACTTAATTGGTCCCTTTTTAATCGCTATATTTTTTATTATTAATTGGTAAATTCTAAGCAAAAATTTATCTTTTTCCTTTAATATAAGGAATACCGCTCGCTTTAGGAGCATTTGCTTTCCCTATAAATCCTGCTACTGCAAGAATCGTTAATGCATATGGTAAAATGTGCAAGTAATAGCTTGGAATTTGATCAATGTATGGTATTTGTCCCCCAACGATACTTAAAGCTTGCGCAAATCCGAAGAAAAGTGCTGCTCCAAGTGCTCCTAGCGGATGCCATTTACCAAAGATCATGGCTGCAAGAGCCATAAATCCTTGTCCATTAATTGTAGTGTGACTGAACTCTCCTGAAATCGATTGAGCATATACAGCTCCACCAATACCAGCCAGCATACCAGAAATAATTACTGCAATGTATCGCATTTTCTTTACATTAACTCCCATTGTATCTGCTGCCATAGGATGCTCACCTACTGCACGAAGGCGAAGACCAAATGGAGTTTTGTAAATAACAAACCATGCTAGAATAGCTACTGCAACAGCTAAAATAGAAGTAGAGTAGACATCCTTAAATAACATTGGTCCGATGATTGGTATTTCACTTAAACCAGGAATATCAAAACGTATAAAACGTTCTTGAATATAATCTGTTTGTCCTTTGTCATAGATCATTTTTACTGTGAACAATGCAATAGCGACACCTAACATATTAATCGCTACCCCAGAAATGGTTTGGTCTGCTCTAAACGATACAGATGCTACCGCATGTAGCAAAGCAAATATACCTGAAACAATCATGGCTGCAATAACTGCAACCCATGGTGTCATAGCGCCAAACGTACTAACGAAAGTCAGGTTAAAAATGATGGAAATAAAGGCACCCATAACCATCATACCTTCTAGACCAATATTAATTACACCAGATCTTTCAGAGAAAACTCCACCTATAGCAGTGAAAACTAAAGGGGCTGCATAGAAAATTGCTGATGGAACGATGAAATATAATACATCTAAAAAGCTCATTTAATTCGCCTCCTTTTTCTTACTAATCTTTTCAAGGAAATAGCGAATGACATATCCACAGGCAACGAAGAAAATAATAATCGCAATAACAATCGATACAATTTCTATCGGAACTCCTGCAGCGTTAGGCATATTAGTTGCTCCATATTTTAGAGATCCAAATAGTGTAGCACCAAAAATTACTCCTAGAGGTGTATTCGCCCCCAGTAAAGCCACGGCGATTCCATCAAACCCGATACCTGTGAAGGCACCTTTAGAACTTGCGTAACCAAATGTACCTAATGCCTCCATAGCACCAGCTAGACCGGCAAAAGCACCTGAGATAACCATAGATAAGATGATATTCTTAGAGACATTCATACCAGCATACTCTGAAGCATGCTTGTTAAATCCTACTGACTTCAATTCATATCCAGTAGTTGTTTTCTCTAAAATGAACCACATTAATAAAACCATTGCTAACGCAATAAATATTCCATAATGTAAACGAGAATAGTCTGTCATGCTTTGGAAGAAAGCAGACGTCAGTGAAGCGGTTGGTTTAATAGATTCCGTACTGTCGCCACCATCAGCAACGATTTTAATAAGCGCATTCGTTGTATGAAGTGCAATGTAGTTCATCATGATCGTTACTATTACTTCATGCACCTGAAGTTTTGCTTTTAATAATCCTGGTAGGAAAGCCCACAATCCTCCTGCAACGGCTGCAGCAAGTATTGCTAGTGGTAGATGTATGTACATTGGCAGGTCAAATGCAATACCGACGTAAGCCGCTGCAAACCAGCCTACAAGTAATTGCCCCTCCACTCCAATGTTAAACAGCCCAGTGCGGAAAGCAAACGCCACCGCAAGCCCTGATAATAGGTATGGTGTTATTTGACGTACTGTTTCACCCATTCTATAGGCATCTCCAAATATACCTTCCCATAGCGCAGCGTATCCCAAGATAGGATCGTATCCGCTTATTAGCATGACAATCGCACCCACGATTAACCCTAGTATTACGGAAATAACAGGGACAAGTATATTTACTACTCTATTCGACATGCTCTACATCCCCCTGCTTCTTATCTTTTTCTCTTGTTTGTCCTGCCATTAATAGACCAAGCTCTTGCTCTGTCGTTTCTTTAGGTAAAAGAGAATCAACAATTTGTCCATCATATATAACAGCAATTCGATCCGATACGTTCATAACTTCATCAAGTTCAAACGACAGAAGTAAAACAGCTTTCCCTTTGTCTCTTTGTTCTATTAAACGCTGATGAATAAATTCGATTGCCCCTACATCTAAACCACGAGTAGGAAGCGCCGCGATCAACAACTCAGGGTCACGTATAACCTCACGACCGATAATGGCCTTCTGTTGGTTACCTCCTGATAATGCTCGAGCCAATGTATGCTCACCTTGTGTACGTACATCATATTCTTTAATAATTTTTTGCGCTAAGTTAGATACTTTTTTGTAATTTATAATTCCTCTTTTAGAGATAGGCTCTAAATAATAGGTTTGAAGAGCAATATTGTGACCAATTGGAAAATCTAAAACTAAACCATGTCTATGTCTATCCTGTGGAATATGTCCAACTCCCGCCTCTGTCACTTTACGAGGTTTTTTGTTTGTAATATCTATTCCATTTAGATTTATAGATCCACTCTTAGACTTACGAAGACCAGTAATTGCCTCAATTAGCTCGCTTTGACCATTTCCGTCAATCCCTGCTAAACCGAGAATTTCACCTTTGCGAACAGTTAAGTTTAACCCTTTAACCTTTTCAATACCTCTATAGTCTGTCACTATTAAGTCTTTAATGATCAATGCTTCTTCCTTAGGTTTAGCTTCGCCCTTAACTGTTTTAAATTCAACCTGACGTCCAACCATAAGCGATGCCAATTCGTTTGGATTTGTTTCTGCTGTTATAACAGTACCAATTCCTTTACCTTTACGAATAACCGTGACTCTATCCGACACATCCATAATTTCTTTAAGTTTGTGCGTTATTAAAATGATAGATTTACCTTCTTTAATAAGACGCTTCATAATTTGAATAAGCTCATTAATCTCTTGAGGAGTTAAAGAGGCTGTCGGTTCATCAAAAATTAGTATTTCAGCACCACGATAAAGCGTTTTCAAAATTTCTACCCGCTGTTGCATTCCTACGGAAATGTCCTCTATTTTTGCATAAGGGTCTACATTTAATCCGTAAGTTTCTGACAGTTGCTCTATTTTACGTGCAGCATCCTTAATATTTACGACACCGCCATTAGTTGGTTCGTTACCTAAAATAATATTTTCCGTAACTGTAAAGTTTTCCACTAGCATGAAATGCTGATGAACCATTCCAATTCCCAGGTCATTGGCAACGTTTGGGTCCGTAATTTTCACAGACTTACCTCTTACTTTTATGTCGCCTGCTTCTGGTTGATACAGACCGAATAATACGTTCATGAGAGTGGACTTTCCTGCTCCATTCTCTCCTAAAAGAGCATGTATTTCTCCCTTTTTCAATTGAAGGGTTATATTATCATTTGCTACGAAAGTTCCAAACTCTTTCCGAATGCCTAGCATTTCTATTACATAATCCAATGAATTTCACTCCCTACTTGAATACTAGTACTAAATTAATACAGGAAAGACTTTAAATATTTAAAATCTTTCGTCCATTAATTTAAAATATCATAAAGACCGAGCAAGTCGGCCTTTATGATGTTAAGTCAAATTATTCTACAGTTTCAGGAACTACGATTTCACCAGAAGCGATTTTTTTAGAATATTCTTCAATTTTCGCTAAAACATCCTCAGGAATAGCTCCACGTGAATCAGCAAGCTGAACACCTTCTTCTGCTAAACCGTAAGTAACCGTTTTACCACCTGGGAATTTCCCTTCCATTGTTTCTTTTGCAATGTTTTGTACTGCTACATCAACACGTTTTTGCATAGAAGTAAGCGTTACATTAGTGTCGCCAACTGCTCCTTCTTCGTATTGGTCAGAGTCAACTCCAATAACCCATACGTTAGCATCTTTATCTTTTGTTTTACGTTCTTTAGCTTCTGCAAAAACACCATTACCAGTTCCACCAGCTGCGTGGAAAATAATGTCTACGCCTGAAGAGTACATACGATTTGCTGTTGTTTTACCAAGAGCTGCATCGTCAAATTTACCAGTATACTGAACATCTACTTTGATAGTGTCATCAACTGCTTTAACTCCTGCAAGGAAACCTGCTTCAAAGCGTTCAATAACAGGAATTTCCATTCCACCAACAAAACCAATTTGTTTTGATTCAGACATTAATGCTGCTGCTACTCCAGCAAGGTAAGAACCTTCTTGTTCTTTAAACATTACAGAAGCAACGTTTGGAGCATCAACTACTGCATCAATAATTGCTAATTGAGCATCTTTTTGCTGTTCAGCAATTGTAGTGATAGGCTTTTCCATCAAGAAACCAATACCATAAACTATGTCGAAGTCACGACGAACTAAGTTAGTAATATTGTTGATATAATCTGCATCTGATTGTGATTGTAAATAATCGTAACCGCCATCGCCTTTTTTAAGACCATGCTCTTTACCGAATGCTTCAATACCTTCCCAAGCTAATTGGTTGAATGATTTATCATCTACTCCACCGACGTCTGTAACCATTGCGATTGAGATGTCTGCTGTTTCTTCAGTTCCAGTACCAGCATTAGAACCTTCCTCTTTTTTTGTTTCCTCATCTTTAGAACCACATGCTCCAAGAATTGTACCAGCAGCTAAAACAAGTGATAAGCCTAAACCAAATTTACGTTTCGTCAACTTGAAAACCCCCATTATTTTTCTTCTTAGCAGGAACTACTTTTTTACACCCTTTTCCGAACTACATGAAAGCTAAATTTGTCTGCTCGAAAATAATTTTTCGAATATAAAACTACACGATCATTCTCATCATAATGCAATTGTTTTAAAATCAGCAACGAAGTCTCTGGATCACAATTTAAGGTTGGTGAAGCTACTTCATGATATCCCACTGGATCAATGAAGGTAACCGCATGCGAAATCCTTATATCACCTGATTCCTCCAATGCTGTAAAAATAGAGCCTTCTTTTCTTATAAGAAAATCTGCCGGTAAATAATATTGTGGAACTTTATCGATACAATATACCACTGGTTCACCATCTGCAGTTCGGACCCGCTCCATTGTAACAACGGTCGTATCCTCCTCACACTGGAATCGTTTTGCATCATCTTCAGATGCTTCTGATTCCATTGAACTAAGGTAAATAGTACCAGGCTCCATCCCTGCGTTTCTAATCATCGCCGAAACACTTGAGAGTTGTTCAATCCCTGATGTAAAAACAGGCTTTGAGTTAACAAAGGTTCCTACACCATGTCTTCTTACGATAATATTTTCTTCCTCTAGCACTCGCAGAGCTTCTCGTAAAGTTGCTCTACTTACCCCAAGAAGCTTGGCCAATTCAAATTCAGAAGGTAACTTCTCCTTTTCTTTGAAAATCCCTTTTTCAATGTCTTGTTTAAGACGATCGATTACTTGTAGGTATAAATGCCTTTGATCCATTTTTATTGTCATTTAAAACACCACCATTATGAAGAGATCAGACCTCTGATGTAAAACTTTCCTACTAATCAGTACATACTATACCACTTTTAATCTTTTAAATAAATACTTTATTTACGAAATTATTATTTGTTTTTACGTTGTTAATATATAAATGTAATCATTTTGTCATAATATATCTCTTAATGTGTGATACTAATTGATAAAAACCCTTGAAAACACTGAATTTTGCCAGTGTTTTAAATTGCTTCACATTGTAGTAAAAAAAAGGAATTATATATAAAAATTACATTCAAAATATAGTAATAAATTTTATTTAGCCTTACTGTTTTAAATCTTTAAAAAACAAATTTTTCTTAGAAGCATTTTACATTTACCAACTTTTGGTAGTCACCTTCCAGGAATGCACGATAACCCCTCTGCTTTGCTTACGCATGTTTGTAATGTCTTGAAAAATAAATTATTTATTCTTTAGTAATTAAAAAAGATAATCGAGTATAGAACTTCTCGATTATCTTTCGTATGTTTGCATATGTTATTCCTCATAAATGGTTAGCACATTTTTTACAATGGATCTTGGTCGTAATCTTGTTTTGATATTAACACTTGTCTTGGTTTACTTCCTTCGTATGGTCCTACGATTCCACCCATTTCAAGCTGATCAATAATACGTGCAGCCCTAGAATATCCAACACGGAAGCGTCTTTGGATCAAGGAAACTGAAGCTGTTTGCATTTCCATGACTAGTTGTGCGGCATCATCATACAGTTCATCTCGATCTAACTGCTCCTGCGATTCTTCCACTTCATCTGGAATCATTTCCTCTTGGTAGTTTGCCTTTTGCTGCTCAATTACAAAATCGACAATTCTCTCTACTTCGGCATCTGACAAATAGGCGCCTTGTACACGAACAGGCTTAGAGCTGCCAGCTGGTAGGAAGAGCATATCCCCTCTACCTAGAAGTTTTTCTGCTCCACCCATATCCAAAATAGTTCTCGAATCTATGGAAGAAGATACCGCAAATGCAATTCTTGAAGGTATATTAGCTTTAATGATTCCTGTAATAACATCCACACTTGGTCGTTGTGTCGCTATTATCAAATGGATTCCAGCTGCACGGGCCATTTGAGCGAGTCGTGTGATAGAATCCTCTACATCACTTGAAGCTACCATCATCAAATCAGCTAGCTCATCGACTATCACTACAATAAATGGAAGTTTAGGATGCTTCTCTTCATTTTCTTCATTCCATTTTTCTATATGGTCGTTGTAGCCTTGGATATTTCTCGTCCCTGTATGGGAAAATAAGTCATATCTTCTTTCCATTTCAGAAACAATTTTTTTCAATGCCTGGGATGCTTTTCTTGGATCCGTAACTACGGGTGCTAACAAATGGGGAATCCCATTATAGACGTTAAGCTCAACCATTTTTGGATCAATCATCATCATTTTAACTTCATGCGGTTTTGCTCGCATCATAATGCTTGTTATAATCCCGTTTATACAAACACTTTTCCCGCTACCTGTCGAACCGGCAACAAGTAAATGAGGCATTTTGTTTAGTTCGGCTAATACTGCCTGTCCGGTAACATCTCGACCAAAACCTATTAATAGTTTTTGGCTTGGCTTATTATTCTCTTTTGCCTCTAGTACTTCTCGTAAGCTTACGATTGCCACTTCTTTGTTTGGTACTTCTATCCCTATAGCAGACTTCCCTGGTATTGGAGCTTCAATTCGGATATCTCTAGCCGCTAAAGCAAGTGCTAAATCATCGTGAAGACTTACGATTCTACTAACCTTCACTCCTACGTCAGGAAGTACCTCATACTTAGTAACTGCAGGCCCTAAATGGACTTGCATGACTTTTGCCTTTACCCCAAAGCTTAAGAACGTTTGCTCGAGCTTTTTAGCATTAGCTTGAATTGCATTTAACTCTCCACTTTGATCATTGTGCTCTGGAGAATCTAATAGATTAATACTCGGCAACTGATAATCTTCGTTTTCCAGTTCATCCGCATCCATATTAATCTCAATAGGTTCTGTTGGTTCTGTCGATTCATTTGTCTCATCTTTTCTTGTGATTCTCTCTGTAAAAGCAGAAATAATCGGAGAAGATGGGACTTCTGTTTCTTCTTGTGGCGGATGATTGGAGTCAAGTATGGTAACAGCTTGCTCCGACTCTTCTTGTACTGCATCTTTACGAGATCTGCGCGAAACCTTCTTCTGCTCCGTTGAAGGCTTTTTCTTTTCAGCTTTTGGTCGGTTCTTAAAGCTTTCAGCCATCTTAGGAGATACTTCTACCAAATAAGGTACAAGTGCTTTTCCTGTCAAAAGAACGATACCAATTAATAAGAGTAGCCAGCTAATAACTTTTGCACCAGCAGAGTCAAACAACACATGGAATGAGGCAAACAGAATAGCCCCAATCATACCTCCACCTAGAGAACTACTTCTATTCGTAATACCTCCACTTTCTACTAAGACCCTGTAGCTTTCCCTTAGAACAGAGTTCGTCATCAGTGCCTTGCCCTCAAACAGTTGCTCAAAAAGTGCTAAATGACTGAATATTAGTAAGCTGCTTAAAATAAAGGCTCCACTTAATAACAAGCGATGATTCCACGGTGGAAAGGATTGTTTGATCATTATAATAAGAGCATAAATAACGAACATAAATGGTATCGAGATATGCCAATTTCCAAATAAAAAATACCCAATATAAGCGAGTACTTCTCCAACTAAGCCATATTCAAAGAATGAAATAACTGCGATTCCCAATATGAGAAGCCCTATTATTTCAAACATTAAAGGATGAAGGGATTTCTTCTTACTTTTATTTTTGTTAACTTTTTTCTTTGTTTTCTTCTTTGCCAAGAATATCACCTGCTTTGCATTAAGTATTCTCTATTAGGATGTCCCTAACAGGTAAAATATAACAGCTTAAAAAGATAAAAAAGATTTCCTTCCACTGGGGAAAGGAAATCCTGATTTTTAGATATCAATATTCCATGATAATTGGAATAATCATCGGACGTCTCTTCGTTTGTTGGAATAAATATGAATTTAGCGTATCACGGATTTCTTGTTTAATGTTTGTCCATTCAAACGTTTCTTTATTCACATATTTTTCAACAATTGTTCTTACTAGTTTAGCTGACTCGTCCATCAACTCTTCTGATTCTCTTACATATACAAACCCTCTAGAAAGAATCTCAGGCCCTGATGCTATTTTCTTTTGTGCACGGTTAAGTGTAATTACTACAATGAATATTCCATCTTGAGATAATAGCTTACGATCTCTTAAAACAATATTCCCTACGTCTCCTACACCAATGCCATCGATCAGGACGTTACCTGCTTGTACTCTTCCACTCATTCTTATCTTCCCATTTTTATATTCCACGATGTCGCCTTTATCAGCAATAAAGATTTCTGACTTAGACATCCCGATATCTTGGGCTAACTTAGAGTGAGCAATAAGCATACGATATTCCCCTTGAATTGGGATAAAGTATTTAGGCTTTGTTAAATTTAACATCATTTTTAAATCTTCTTGACTTCCATGCCCAGATACATGGACATTTTTACTGGAAGTCAACACTTTGGCACCAGCCTTGGCAATCAAGTTCATCGTATTAAATACGCCAACCTCCATACCTGGTGATGGTGTAAATGTTATTAACACGGTATCTGTATCTTTAATCTTAATATCTTTATGATGCTTACGTACCATTTTTTCTAAAGCTTCTAAAGGTTCTCCTTGATTACCAGATACAATGATTACTATTTGTTCATCGTTATACTTAGAGATTTCCTTTATAGGTATGATTGTGTCCTCTGCTACCGTAAAGTAACCAAGGTCTAACCCTATTGCAAAGATATTTTCCAAGCTTTTGCCTGCAATAGCAACTTTTTTTCCTGTTTCCGTTGCTTTGTCTAGTACTTGTTGAATTCTTATAAAGTTGGATGCATATAAAGATACTAGAATACGACCTTTAGCAGCGTGGAATGTTTCAGATAATTGGTTTTCGATTACTGCCTCTGATGTTGTGTGTCCGGGTCTTTCTGCTTCTGTTGAATCAGACATTAATATAAATACGCCTTCTTCACCCAGGCCAGCCATTTTAGCAATATCAGGACGGTACTTCCCTCTAGCAGACTGATCAAATTTAAATTCACCAGTATGCACAATTGCACCTTCAGATGTATGGAATACGATACCTAAAGAGTCTGGAATACTGTGTGTGGTATGAAAGAAAGTTACGTGTGTGTTTTGGAAGTTCATACGACTTTTGTTTGTAACTTCAAAGTACTTTATTTGTTGTTTTACTGGCATAGCCTTTACATGCGTTTTTGCTAAAGCAATCGTCAGCTTAGATCCATATACAGGCGCCTGAATCTTTTGCAGTAAGTAAGCAATAGAACCAATTGCGTCTTCATGTCCATGCGTCAAAAATATTCCTTTAACACGATCCTTGTTTTCTTCTAAATACGTAATATCTGGAATAACTATATCGATTCCTAACATTTCGTTTTCTGGGAACATAAGTCCACTATCTACTATAAATATTTCATCGTCTATTTCTACTACGTACATTGCTTTTCCTATTTCACCAACTCCGCCGAGCGGTATAATACGTATAAGTTCATTTTTAGCTTTTACCAATTCTTTTCCTCCTAATTGTTAACCCGACCAACATCCACTATTTTTTATTATATCGGACGTCACCGTTTCACACAAATAAAAAAAGCTGAAGTTAGAACTCCAGCTTCTCATATCATTATTTCGTTTCCAAAAATTTATCCCAAACACGATCATAATCTAGCTTCTCTTCCTTGTTCATCTCAACTAAAGGAAGTCTCAAGGAGCCAACCTCTACGCCAATTTTAGAAAGTGCATATTTTACAACTACAGGATTCGGATGTTGAAATAATGCCTTTATGACTGGCAAGATTTGTTGATGGATTTTAGCAGCTTTAGCATGTTCCCCTTGGTGAAACTGCTGTATCATTTCCTGCATTTCGTTACCAATAACATGAGAAGCGACTGAAATAATTCCTTTCCCCCCAATTGAAAGTAAAGGTAAGGTTAAGCCGTCGTCCCCGCTGTACACAAGGAAATCCTCATTTGTTCCAGCTAAGATTTTGGTCATCTGATCCAGGCTGCCACTAGCTTCTTTTACAATTTGAATGGATGGTATCTTACTAAGGGAAATAATCGACTCTGGCTCCAAATTGACTACTGATCGCCCAGGGATATTATAAACAACAATAGGAAGCGTAGTAGCTGAAGCAATAGCCTCAAAATGGGCAATCATTCCTCGTTGATTAGGCTTATTGTAATAAGGAGTCACTATCATCAAAGCATCTACTCCGAGCGATTCCGCCTTTTGCGAAAGCTCAATAGATGCAGCTGTATTATTGCTACCAGTACCAGCAATGATTGGTACTCTTTTATTAACCTTTTCCACTACAAATTGTATAAGTTCTAATTTCTCATTTGTTGATAATGTCGGAGATTCTCCAGTCGTACCACTAACTACAAGAGAATCAGTTCCATTCGAAAGCAAGTGCTCAATAAGTATTTCAGTATTATGATAGTCAATAGAACCGTCTGAACTAAACGGTGTAACCATTGCTGTAGAAACATTTCCTAT
The DNA here is from genome assembly GCF_938022135.1 of uncultured Psychrobacillus sp. Taxonomy (NCBI): domain Bacteria; kingdom Bacillati; phylum Bacillota; class Bacilli; order Caryophanales; family Bacillaceae; genus Psychrobacillus; species uncultured Psychrobacillus sp. Next base: position 3,439 of record NZ_CALIED010000084.1, on the reverse strand, counting down.
ATTCATTCAACCACACCTCTTATTTAATTCTCTATATTTAATAGAAAAGCGCAGGCGCCTATGTCTGCCCCGACAGGCAAATGGGGAAATGCGAGGAGGCAGTTCCTCAGCCACCGCAAACGTTTTAGTTTGCGACGAGCAGCTTATATCCATTTGACCTGTGGAGCAAGGCTGCTAGCGCTTTTCCAAATGAATAGAGAAAAAACTCTCTCTAAAAATCTAAATATATTTAATGGAGTATATTTTATCATTATTAAAGGCAAGCGGTGCCACAAGTAGGGATAAGAGAAAGCTTAACACCACAACCACTTGGAAGTGATGGGTGGTTCCTTATCGATCCCCCCACAAACAAGCGACCTCTTAGATAAGCTAAAAACTATTCTTGCTTACAATATTTTCTCTTCGATTAATGCTTCAGCAATTTGAATGGAGTTTAGAGCAGCACCTTTTAATAGGTTGTCAGAAACAATCCACATATGGAAACCATACTCATTAGAAGGATCTTTTCTAATACGTCCAACGAAAACTGCATCTTCATCTTCTGAGAAATAAGGCATCGGGTATTGTTGCTCATTCGGATTATCTTGAAGAACAATTCCCTCTGCTTCAGATAACAATTGTTTAATATCAGAAACGGATACGTTCTCTTTATCTACCTCTATATACACCGATTCAGAGTGTCCTGTTACAACAGGCACCCTTACACAGGTAGCGGCAATCGAAAGTTCCGGAAGAGACATAATTTTTTTTGTTTCATTCATCATTTTGTGCTCTTCAAATGTAAAACCATCTTCATTAAAGACATCAATTTGAGGAATTACGTTACCTGCAATTGGATAATGCTTCTCCGCACTTTTTACAGGTAAAACTTCAGGATTTGGTTGTCTTTCTATTATTCTCTCACTTTGAGCAGTCAATTCTTGAATAGCTGCAGCCCCAGCTCCTGATACTGCTTGATAAGTCGAAACGATGACCTTTGATAGCCCATAATGCTTACGAATTGGTTCTAATGCAACAACCATCTGAATAGTAGAACAATTAGGATTAGCAATAATCCCTTGTTGCTCATTTAAAGCATATTTATTCACTTCTGGTACTACTAGCGGAACATCCGGATCCATTCGAAATGCGCTCGTATTATCTATTACTATAGCGCCTCTCTTACTAGCTTCCTTAGCCAATGCTTTTGAAATAGAGCCCCCCGCAGAAAAAAATGCTATATCAACACCTTCGAAAGCTTCTGGTGTAGCTTCTTCTATTGTATAAATTTTCCCGTCAATATCAATCTGTTTTCCTGCAGACTTTTTGGAAGCTAATAACTTCAAGGTAGAAAAAGGAAAGCTTCTCTTAACTAGTTGCTCTATAATTTTTTGACCTACAGCACCTGTAGCTCCTACAATAGCTGTTGTATAATTTTTTGACATGCAAAGCTCTCCTCTCAAAAATCAAAACATATTGGCGATATTGTATCATAAATTAAATAATAATACACTATTTTTAATATTTATAATTGATAGGCAATTAGTAAAGGCTGAATTTGCTTTGCATTTATTGCGTGTTCAACAGTAGGTACAATTTTTGTGAAATCTGCAATTAAAGAATTAGGTTTTTTATATGGATTGTCTTGACCAAAGGGGATAAAATAAATATTTTTTGTAGTGAGCAGCTTCATAATATTCGTTCCATTTAAGCCTAATGCATCGTTTGTGGATATACCTAGCACCACAGGCTTACCATTACGCAAGGTGGCCTTTGCAGCCATTAATACAGGTGAGTCTGTTTGTGCATTAGCTAACTTACTTATGGAGTTACCCGTCATTGGTGCAATAACCATACAGTCTAGTGGATTAGTAGGACCAAAAGGCTCTGCCTCTACTATCTTGGAAACTACCTTATTGCCACTAGCTGCCTCTATTTTTTCTACCCACTCTTCTCCTGTACCGAAACGAGTAGCAGCTGTTAAAACTGAAAAAGTGATGATTGGCACAACTGTCGCACCAACATCCGTAAATTGCTTAATCATTGGTATCACTTCCTCATACGTACAATGAGAAGCGGTGATTCCTAGACCAATACGTAGACCTTCTAACACTATTTTTCCTCCTCTAAAAAGCAAGATGCTTCAAAACAGACCTGGCAAGTAATTGTCCTGCATCTTGCGGAAAGTACATACCTGGCAAGCTGGTGGAGAGACTGTAATTCAGAGGGATGTTATTTTCGTTATCCAAGAGACAGCCCGGATTGGAGGCGAGGTCAAAAACTCGATTGAAAGAGGCTGCATTTTCATTCTTTAACCACTTGGTAGGGATTGTATTAACCAGATAGGCGTCCTTACCTTGCTGGTCCAAAACATTATCAAGGGTTACTATTTGATAGCCAGAGCTTTTAGCTTCGTAAAGTTGAAGCTCCGATCTAACAGAGATAATAACTTCGGCTCCCAAATGATGCAAAGCAAGTGCTAATCTTTTACCTACCCTTCCGTATCCGGTAATGATGAATTTTTTGTTATAAATTGCTTGTTTTTCATATAAGTAAAAATAATTGATAAAGCCCTCAGCAGTGAGGTTGGCATTTTCCCAAATCCATTCTTCGTCCTCTAAATAATAAAAGGGCTGAATAGTATCTTTTTTAGATTCCCTATCAATGCTTTCGTTTGTTTTACCTATAAAAAGGGTTTGACAACTGGGAGGCAATTCCAAGGAGCAATCTGTTTGGATTGGTTGAATCGGTAAAAAAATAACCTCTGGTTCATATGCAAAAATAGTTTCTCTGAGTTCTGTATCCCATGTCATCGTTGGATACAATTGAGTATCTAAATAGTCAGACACAGATTGTTGCAAAAAATTTAAGCGTGGGTCTGTTCCGATAATTGCAATTTTTTTCTTCATGGGTATACACTTGTTTCTATCGAAGAGTCAGTTTCATTGAACAAAATTCGATCTTTACCAATAAGAATTATTTCTTCCCAGGATATAAACTCTTTTCTCCTAGGAGCTTTATTGGATTGAAAAAAAGATGAAGATTTTTGATATAATTCAAACCCAAGTATTTTACCCGTTTGTGGATTAAATAATAATTCAGTGTCTGCCAGCCTTCCATATCTCGATCCATCTTTCACTTGAATAAGCTCTTTTTCTGCAAGTTCCGAAAGTAACAATCTGTCCCCTCCTCATTTAATCTCTACTTATGTATATGCCATCTTTAAAACAAAGTGAATTAAAAACCCATTAAAATAATGGGCTCCTAGTGCAACTAGGGGAGGATATTTTTTTAATCACTATAAAAAGAATTGTTAGTCAAAATCAACCAATAGCTTTAACAAAGCTTTTAAATAAAGGCTATGTTAAAGACTAGGGTTGATTTATGATGTGTTCTAAGTCGGCAAGTAGAATTGATTTCCGCGCCAGCCGGACGCTTTCCTCGGGGTGAGCGATAAGCC
>NZ_CALIED010000083.1:0-33208 GCF_938022135.1 uncultured Psychrobacillus sp. | reverse complement strand
TCGCTTTTCTCCATTTGCCTGTCGGGGCAGACATAGGCGCTTGCGCTTTTCTAGTCATTATCTTTCTAATAATTGATAAGTGACCATAGCCTTACCAACTAATTGTTTATCGTGGAAAACCTCAATATCCATCTTCGCTACTTTCCTACTCATTTCTAATACCCTCACTTGGATGCGCAGGATACTTTCTAATTGAATAGGCTTAGTGAAATAAATCGTCATGTTTTCAACGACAGATTCACCACGCTTTTTAATTTTTAACGCTTGTGCTCCTGTTTCCGTTAAAAGGATCGCAAAGGCCCCATAAGACATCGCCCCGTAATGGTCCGTCATTTGTGGAGTCACGACAAATTCAAACATGAACTCCTCAGATGAAACTACTTTAATCTGCTGCTTTACTATATCATCAATCGTTTCACCGTTTTGAGGCTGTCGAGAAGCAGCCTGCAAGGCCTTTAATACATCCTGCCTACTGATGACACCTTCTAAATAATTGCTCTCTTTTACAACAGGAAGAAGGTCTATTCCTTCCCAAATCATACGATGGCTAGCAGAAGCAACGCTCGTTTTCATCGTAATAGCAATAGGATTCTTCGTCATAACCTTTTCAATCATCTCATTGCTATTTCTTCCGATGACATCACGAGCCGTCACTATTCCAACGAGCTTATTGGATCGATCTACTACAGGGAATCCCCCATGAGAGGTCATATTATTTAAATCTCTGTATTGTTTTACAAGGTCTGTTGCGTATAAATAAGACGTCTCTTCTAGTGGTACATATATATCCTCAATTAGTAAAACGTCTTTCTTAATAAGCTGGTCGTCAATCGCTCGATTAATCATCGTGGCAACTGTAAAGGTATCATAGCTCGTGGATATAACCGGAAGTTCTAGCTCATCCGCTAATTTTTTAGTGTTCTCCAAAACATCAAAGCCACCCGTGATTAATACTGCAGCTCCAGCCTTTAAAGCAGTCTCATGAACCTTCAAACGATTACCAACGATCAATAGATTGCTTGGCTCTACGTAGCGCATCATATCATCCAGCTGCATGGCACCAATAACGAATTTGTTCAATGTCTTGTATAACCCAGCTTTACCACCAAGTACTTGTCCATCTACTATATTAACTACCTCTGCAAATGTAAGACGTTCGAAGTGCTCTTTTTTCTTAAGCTCTATTCGAATCGTACCCACTCGTTCAATAGTACTAACTATTCTTCTATTTTCTGCTTCCTTAATGGCTCTATAAGCTGTTCCTTCACTTACCGATAAATCTTTTGCAATTTGCCTAACCGATATTTTATCACCAACGGGAAGGTTTTCAATGTAAGCCAAAATCTGCTCATGTTTTGTTGTCATGTAGTCACATCCAAACGTTAGTTATACGCTTATTGTAACACATTTTAATAATTTTCTTATCCTAGGAGAGTGCAACAAATTCTCCAGCTGAAAGTATTTGTACCTCTGCCTTTTTAACTAAGCTTTCAAAGTACTTCGGATCTTGTTTGATAGGTGGAAAAGTATTGTAGTGAATAGGAACTACAATTTTAGGCTGAAGTAATTCTGTAGCATAGGCAGCATCCTCTGGTCCCATTGTGAAATTGCTACCTATAGGAAGGAAAGCAACATCAATATCGTGTCGATCACCTATAAGCTTCATATCACCAAATAAACCAGTGTCCCCAGCATGGTATAGGGTAGTTCCCTCTGCACTGAAGAGAATACCAGTAGGCATCCCTAAATAAATGACCTGACCTTCCTCATTTGTAGTAGAAGAGCTATGAAAAGCTTGTGTAAATTTCACTTTACCAAACTCAAATTCACGCTCGCCTCCGATACCCATCGGATGCACTTCTACCCCTTTAGATTGTATATAATTAGCAAGCTCAAAAGGTGCTACGACAATGGCATTGCATTTTTTAGCAATCTCCACTGTATCTCCAACATGGTCATCATGGCCATGTGTTAAAAGAATAGCATCCACTTGTTGTTCAGCTGCGTTCAAGTCTGTTTTTTCATTCCCCGTTATAAAAGGGTCAATTAAAATAGTGTGAGAATTTGTTTGAATTTTTACTACTGAGTGTCCATGATAGCTAATTTTCATTTTGACATCTCTCCTTAAAAATTATTTTAAATCTACTTATTGTTCATTCAACGCTAATGCAAGAATTCCTTTATTCTGCTATCCTTATAATATAAATAAAAAAGAGGTGCTTTACTTGGAATCTATAAAAAAAATTCAGTCATACCTACAAATTAACAGCATAGACGCTGCTTTCGTAACTACTCCTGATAACGTCTTCTATTTTACCGGATTTAAAAGCAATCCGCACGAACGTTTACTTGGAGTGATGATTTTCAAAGATGCTCCCCCGTTTATCATTTGTCCTAAAATGGAGATGCCGGATGCCAAGGCAGCTGGTTGGTCAGGTACTATTATCGGTCATCAGGACACAGACAATGCATGGGACGTATTAGCGTCAGCAGTAAAAGACAGCGGACAATCCATACAGAGCCTAGCAATTGAAAAATCTCATATGACGGTTGAAAGATTAGAAGCTATAACGAAAAGATTTTCTTCCCTTCAAATTAATCGTTTAGATGAAAAGATTAATGAGCTACGTGTTATAAAATCCGAGGCAGAATTAGCTAATATGCGTAAAGCAGCAGAGCTAGCAGATTATGCGATTGAAGTCGGTTGTAAAGAGATTGCTGAAGGTAAAACGGAGCTAGAAATATTAAATGCTATCGAGTTAGCCGTGAAAGAAAAAGGCGCAGCTCAAATGTCATTTGATACGATGGTATTAAGTGGACCGAAGACTGCTTCTCCTCACGGAACTCCAGGCGATCGCAAAATTCAAAAGGGTGATTTCATCCTGTTTGATCTTGGTGTAGTGTATAACGGCTATTGTTCTGATATAACTCGTACGGTAGCTTTCGGCGAACCTTCTCCTGAAAAAAGAGAAGTATACGAAACGGTACTTAAAGCAGAAATGGCAGCTGTAAATGCAGTGAAGCCAGGTGTCACTGCTATGGAATTAGACAAAACGGCTCGTGATGTTATTACGGAGGCTGGCTATGGTGAATACTTTACGCATCGCCTTGGTCATGGCTTAGGAATTTCAGTTCATGAATTCCCTTCGATTACAGGTGTTAATGAAATGGTATTAGAAGAAGGAATGGTATTTACGATCGAGCCTGGTATTTACCACCCAGATATTACGGGCGTACGTATTGAGGATGATGTAGTGGTTACTGCTGACGGAGTTGAAGTGTTAACTAAATTCCCGAAAGAGCTGCAAATACTTTAAAATGTTTAAAAGTCTAATCCTTTAGGGGTTAGACTTTTTTCATTTCATAACAGATTAGTGAGTGAGTAGAGTTGATTTCCGCTTTAGACGGACGCTTTCCGCGGGTGGAGCGATAAGCCCTAACCCATCGCTTACGCGCGTGGCTGTGAGGTCTTATCTGTCTCCCTCCTCCCGCTGGAGTCGCCGTCTGCCGCTCCAATCAATACAGGCAACCCCAAAAATTAGAGAGCTAAAATATAGTTCCAAAAAAGTAACCTATAAAAGCTACGAACAACCCACCTACATAAGTAGAAATAAAATAAAAAAGGTATTGTTTTCGTTTTTCCTTTAGTTTTATCAATTCAACGTTCAACGTTGAAAAGGTTGTCAGTGCTCCTAATAGCCCAATACCAATGAGCAGATAATAAATTCCTTCCACGTTCACCCCACACAGTAACCCAAGTAGAAAAGATCCTATTAAATTCACAAATAGCGTTCCATAAGGAAACTGGCTATGCTTATTTAGTTTTTCAGCAGTATAAAATCTCAGTATTGCACCAAGGAATCCCGCTCCTCCTACTGCTATTAAAGAAATTAGATTCATACTTCCACCTCTTTTTTCCATCCAAGATTACTACTAATCATGCCGCCAATTATACTGCATATTAGATAAATCAGTGCCAAAGCATATTCGGATTGTTCTACTAAAAGTATAGTTTCCACACTAAAGGCTGAAAAGGTAGTAAAAGAACCGAGGAACCCGGTGCCTAAGGCGAGGCGTAATTTGTAGGAAAATCTCTCTGTACGAGACAAAATAAAAGCAAGAGCAAAACACCCAATTAAATTTACAAATAAAGTGGAAAAAGGGAAAGAAGATGAAGGATATATATAAGATCCAATCACATATCGACATATTGCACCTAGTCCACCTGCGAGGCCAACGTATAGATAATTCACTATTACACCTCACTGTCTAGAAATTTAGAAATCACCCAAACTCTTTAGAGCTGGGTGATTGAGTAATGTTATTTTAAAAGAGTTGTTACATCTGTATATGGTAAGCCTTGTGCTTCTGCAACTGCTGCAAATGTAACATGACCGCCTAATGTATTAATCCCTTTTTGAAGAGCTAAATTATCCAGACATGCTTGCTTGTACCCTTTGTTTGCAATTTGCACTGCATAAGGTACTGTTGCGTTCGTCAATGCCATCGTAGATGTTCTTGGAACAGCTCCTGGCATATTCGCAACTGCATAATGTACTACGCCGTGCTTTTCATAGGTAGGGTTATCATGCGTTGTTATTCTGTCAGAAGTTTCAAAGATTCCCCCTTGGTCAATGGCAATATCGATTACAACTGAGCCTGGAGTCATTGATTTAATCATATCCTCTGATACCAGCTTAGGAGCTTTGGCACCAGGTATTAATACAGCACCTATTACTAAGTCTGCTTCCTTCACCGCTTCTCCAATATTGTAAGGGTTAGAGATTAGAGTTTGAACATTGCTTCCAAAAATATCTTCTAATTGACGTAGACGATCGACGTTTAAGTCGATGATAGTTACTTTCGCACCCATTCCTATCGCCATTTTTGCAGCATTTGTGCCTGCGATCCCACCACCAATAATTGCTACATTAGCACGTGGAACCCCTGGAACTCCACCAAGTAAAATTCCTTTACCTCCATGGATTTGCTCTAGGAATTGAGCGCCAATTTGGGTAGCCATACGACCTGCAACCTCACTCATTGGTGAAAGAAGAGGTAAAGAATTGTTTGGTAATTGAACTGTTTCATAAGCAATCGCTGTCACTTTCTTCTCTAATAACACTTTTGTTAATGCTTCTTCAGGTGCTAAATGTAGATAAGTGAACAGGACCGTTCCTTCTTGAATTAAGTCAAATTCCTGATGTGTTGGTTCTTTTACTTTCATTACCATTTCTTGATTCCATGCTTCGTGAGCAGTTTGAACAATCGTTGCTCCTGCTGCAATATAATCTTCATCGGTAAAGCTAGAACCTAATCCTGCTCCTGTTTCAATAAACACTTGATGATTATGTAGAGTTAAGCTTACAACTCCCGCTGGTGTCATTGCGACACGGTTTTCATTATTTTTAATTTCCTTTGGAACTCCTATACGCATGTCTATATCCCCTTTAACAAGATTAAATAGATTAGTGAAACAAGTATATTTTAGCATTAATAATTCTAAATTGCTCATCAATTCGTCCTTATAATTAGCCTTTGTTCACAAATTAGACTAAATAACTATTAAAAGATAGCAGGAATTAGAGATTAAGTATAGAAATATAATAGTATAACAAACCCAGGAGGGATTTAGAATGACATTAAAATACAATCAAATCTTAGTAGCAGTAGACGGTTCAAAGGAAGCAGAATTTGCTTTTAAAAAGTCTGTTTCTATTGCTGAAAGAAATAACGCAACTTTAAATCTTGTTAATATCATTGATACTCGTTCTTTTGCAGCTATTGAGGCGTATGATCGATCTATTGCGGAAAGAGCTCAAAAATTTGCAGAAGATTTACTTGGTGGATATAAAAAAGAAGCTCTTGCTGCAGGCGTGGCAAATGTAAATATTATTGTTGAGTATGGCTCACCTAAGACAATGATTTCGAAGGATTTAGCTAATAAGGTAGAAGCAGATTTAATCATTTGTGGAGCAACTGGTCTAAATGCAATGGAAAGATTTTTAATTGGTAGTGTGTCTGAATATATTGTACGTTCTTCTACTTGTGATGTATTAGTAGTACGCACTGATGAAGTACTAGAAGCTTAATATAGTATATTAAATTTAGAGAATCATGGCTTATGCCATGGTTCTCTTTTTTTGTTTTGGATGAGTATTAAATTTTGTGGTAAGTAGATAGGAGAAGTGGAGGCAATATTAAAAAGTAAGTAGAGTTGATTTCCGTTTTAGACGGACGCTTTCCACGGGGTGAGCGATAAGCCATCACCCATCGCTAACGCGCGTGGTTGTGATGTCTTATCTGTCTCACTCATCCCACTGGAGTCGCCGCCTGCCGCTACAATCAACAATTGGTTATCCCTTCTTAAAACCTCCTAGCTAATGCTTTAAATCAAGTAAGAACAATGCCATTCATCACTATTTAACTATAAATATGAGTTTTATTATACTATAATGGAAAATAATACTATATTTTATAGAAATCAATTAGAAAGAGACGTGAGTTTTTTTGATTAAACAGCTTGTGGACCGAATATTTATGAAAAACTCTATCACTAAAGAGGCAACAAATGAATTATCTTTTGCGCAACCTCAAAAAATATATCTTTTTGAAACAAATCAGGAAGAATTAGAAACAATACTTAAATCTCCTTTTCCAGACGGTAATGCTCCGGGGTATGTGTACTTCGTCCAAGAATATATGAATGGCACTTTTAAAATTGGAAAAACAAAACACATCGAAAAACGAATGAATCTTTTTAACATTAAGCTTCCATTTGAGAACAAACTTATCTACTTGATTAAGACTGGAAATCACCACCAGACAGAGGTGGCGTTTCATAAGCATTTTGCTTCTAAACGATTAGAAGGAGAATGGTTTAGCCTGAACAGAGAAGATATGAATTGGATTAAGTCAGGTAAATATACGGATGAAATTAACTACACTATTAATAACAAGAAAGAAATAGATGAAAATTATAAAGAAAAAATCGCTGAAGAACATTTAAAAAAAGAAAAACCATTAACTAAAAAACAAATACAATATGCTAAAACAATGATCCAAAAATTAGATCAGGAGTATGAGTTAATGATTGATTATTCCTCTTTAACGAATGAAGATTTAAGTAGATTAAGTGTTTATTTTAGATTTAAAAACATTGGTGCTTTAAACAACCTTGTTAAAAACGGTGTGTTAAAGAAGAAATAATATTAACTACATCCCCGCCACCCGCATCACATCACTTGCTATCATAATCTCCTCATTCGTTGGGATGACGATGACTTTTACGGGTGAGTGTGGGTAGTTGATGAAGCCTTCTTTACCGTGCAGCTTGTTTAGGTCTGGGTCCATGTAGACGCCCATGAATTGGAGGCCAGAGAGTACTTTTTCGCGGATAACCTCGCTGTTTTCACCTATGCCTGCTGTGAAGATGATGGCGTCTACTCCATTCATACGGGCAGCGTAGGATCCGATGTATTTGTGTATTCGGTTGGCAAAGACGTCTAGTGCTAGTTGGGCACGGTCATTACCTTTGGTTGCTTCTGTTACGATATCTCGTAGATCACTGGAAAATCCAGAAACTCCGAGCATTCCTGATTTCTTGTTTAGTATATCTAGGATGCCTTCTGCGCTTTTTCCCGTCTTTTCCATTAAGTAGGGTATCAGAGCCGGGTCAATGTTTCCTGATCTTGTGCCCATTGTTACTCCTGCAAGTGGAGTGAAGCCCATGGAGGTGTCGATAGATTTTCCTTTGTGAATAGCAGCGATGCTTGCCCCATTTCCGAGATGACAGGAGATTAGGCGAGTTATTTCTAGTGGCCTATTTAATAATTCAGCTGCTCGGTGAGCGACATATTTATGAGAGGTTCCGTGAAAACCATATTTTCGAATACTATACTTTTCGTAATAGTCATACGGAATCGAGTATAAATAAGAACTTTCAGGCATCGTTTGATGGAAAGCAGTATCAAACACAGCGACAGCTGGTATATTGGGCAAAACTTTTTGAAATTCTCTTATTCCTGTAACGTTTGCCGGGTTATGAAGCGGAGCAAACTCTGCTAATCTTTCAATATTTTTGATTACGTCCTCGTTTATTAAAATGGAGTCATTGTATGTTTCTCCTCCATGTACGACACGGTGGCCAATTCCTTGTATATCTTCTAACGATTGAATTACTTTGCGATCAATCAGCATTTTAATGAGCAATTTAACCGCCTGTTCGTGATTATCTACTTGCTCTATTAAGTGGATACGTTCATCGTCAAAGTTCATCGTAAACACAGGATTTGATAACCCTATCCTTTCGATTAATCCTTTTGCTATTACTCTCTCTTCGGGCATTGAGTACAACTGAAATTTTAAAGAAGAACTACCTGCATTAACTGCTAAAATATTTGGCATAAGAAAACGCCCCTTCTTTATACTGATACAATAATTGTACCTTGCATAAAAGGGGCGGGCAAATTTTACCTATTATTTTCTTCTTGCCATATGTCGATTTTTTTGAAGAATAGCTCCATTGCTTCTCGATTTGTCATACTTGGTACCTTCGCAAGCAAGACCTCTCGTGGAGCCTTTAAGTCTTCGCTTTTCTTTTGTAAAATAAGGAGACTCTTTTCTTGCGCTTTGTTCTTAAAGATAGAGTCTGGAAGTTGAATGACTGCTTGTATCCAGCCATTTTCTTTTATAAATTTATGCAGCTGTGGTGCTTGCTTTGATTCGAAGATCGTAGCTGGGACTAGAAAATATAGATACCCTCCCGGCTTTACATGCTTCATCGCTTGTTCCATGAACAAATGATGGGCATAAGGCATTTCCTTCTTGCTATGAAGGAAATATTCCTTCGAGGCCTCTTCGTCTGGATAATATCCTACTGGCAAGTCACTTACAACTATATCGACGGGATCAATCATTAGTGGACGAATTGCATCCTGTCTAAATAACTGGATGTCCTGCTCCAGTAGTTCCCCAACCTGTGCAGCAAGCTGAATAAGTAACTCATCTATCTCCACTCCAAACGCATGGGAAGTATTCGGAATGACGTTCATTAAGGTGAATAGAAGGTTTCCAGTGCCTAATGCTGGATCTAAAAAGGACAGCTCCTTTTTCTCCTTGTTCATTTCTTTTACGAAGTAGCTTAATAGTAAGCCAATTGCGTCCGGTGTCATTTGGTGATTTGCTTGAGTTGACTTGCTCATCCCTTTTAAAATAGCTAGCTGGATAGCTTTACGAATCTCTTCTTTTTTAGGATTCACAAGGTCAGGAGCTTTTTTATTTTCAAGCCATAGCTCAAGTGCATAGACGATTCCTTCTAAATAAGGAGCAGATTCCTGCTCTTCTATATATGTGGCTTCTTGATCGATAAATGAAAAGATTTTTTCTACATTTGTTTGCATACTGATCCCTCAAATGAAAACCCACTCGAAATAGAGTGGGTTTACTTATTTTTTATAGTGTTAGTTATTGAGCTGCTTTAACAGCCTCAAGCGCTTTTTCGTAGTCAGGATGGTTAGTACCTTCACTTACGATTTCCTTGTAAGTTACTACACCATTCTTATCTACTACAAATACCGAGCGAGCAAGTAAGCGTAACTCTTCCATTACTATTCCGAATGCTTTCCCGAAAGAAAGGTCACGGTGATCAGATAATGTCTGAATAGAATCTGCTGCATTTGCTCCACACCAACGAGATTGTGCAAAAGGTAGGTCAACAGAGATTGTTAAAATAACAACATCATCACCAAGACTTGCAGCACTTTCGTTAAACTTATTAGTTTGTGCTGAACAAACACCAGTGTCAAGGGAAGGTACTACACTAATCAGGCGAGTTTTTCCAGCTGAATCCTCAAGAGTAACCGGCGATAGGTTATTTGCCAATACTGTAAAGTTTGGAGCTTTTTCCCCAACCTCTACCTCTTTGCCTAATAATGTTACAGGATTATTTTTAAATGTTACTTGTGTCATAATTATGTAGCCTCCTTTTCGATACTCTCATCTTACTAGAATTCGTTTGTCTCTTGCAACTCATTTGCAACAGGAGTGCGCTTATATTCTACAATTTCCTTTTTGTCATAGGAAGATTCGTGTATGACGAGTGTATCTGCGATAAAATCATGGATTGCTTGCTTTTGTGGTGTAAAGGCCGCAACTACATAAGGAAGGTTAAATGGTATGACTGATATTAGACGTCCTACCCATTCTCTGAATAAAACCGTACCCCATGTTAGCTTTCCTTCTCCTTTAGATACAACACGAATGCCAAAAATCATTTTACCCACTGTTTGTGAAAAGAACTTCGTCATAAGAACAAAGTACAAATAGAAAAGAATTGCTGTTACAAGTGATATCGGTGCATACCAGCTTGAACTGCTTACATCCAATGAGAACAAGCGGAAAACTGGTTTGATTAACAGCATGCCCACAGAAGATAGCACGAGCAAATCTACTATATAAGCCCAAAAGCGTATCCAAAAGCCAGCAGCCTTTTGTACATAGCTTTCCGTTTTCGAAACGGCCATTGTTTGACGAACAGGCGGGCTTTCTTTTACAAGCTCATGGTTATTTGGTTCTAACTCACTCATTGTATTCCCTCCTTATTCATTTCCATAAAGGTACATCATTTTTGGTGCAGAATTATCTGCAATTAGCTTAGCAATCAGTTTAGATTCAATGTCTACTCCAAAAAATGATTGTGCCTTCATCGCAAATAATGAAGAGAAGCTAGGAGAAAAACCATACTCAAATACTTCTGCGCCTTCTAGGTCATAGTCAGTTTGAATGGACGCTACAGCATCTTCTAAGAAACCAAGCTCATCCGCAAGACCCGACTCCACGGCCTGTCTTCCGTTTAATATTCTTCCATCTGCTACTTTCTTAACTTCAGCCTCTGTCATATTTCTTCCTTGTTCAATAATATCAACAAAGTCCTCATAAGAATCATTTAGCATATCTTGTAGCATTGCTCGCTCTTCTTCTGTCATGTCTCTCGTTGGACTCATAATGTCTTTATATGGTCCTGATTTGATCGTCACAAATTCCACGCCGTACTTTTCAGCAAGGCCTCCATAGTTTATGCTTTGCATAATAACCCCAATAGAACCTGTCAGTGTTTCTTTGTTAACAAAGATTTTATCGGCTGGTGCAGATATGTAATATCCTCCTGAAGCTGCCATGCTTCCCATCGAAACATAAAATGGTTTACCGGTCTCTTCTTGAATTTCTACTATTTCCTTATAGATCTGTGCTGATTCCACTACCCCTCCACCAGGGGAGTTTACTTGAAGAACGACTGCCTTAACAGAGTCGTCATTTCTTACTTGATCTAATTGTTGAAGGAAAAATTGATGATTATATCCTTCTGTTCCAAACAAGCTAGTAGTCCCACCAGTATCTTGAATGGTACCATCTACTGTAAGTACAGCCACTCGTTTATTCATACTTCCTGGCTGTAGGACTGTTTCATAGAACTCTGTATTAGCTGTAGAGCTTACATCTTCCATGAATGTAGACCAATCTGTTGAGAATATGGATGAAGCAGTATTAACAACCAAGGATATGGCTAACAAAATTGCAGCTCCTACAATGGCCAACCAACGTTTCATATTCATATTTACTAATTTCCTCCTTTTTCTTTCCTTCTTACATACGTTATAAATGTCTAAATGTTTCACTAAATGATAAAATAATAATACATAGACTAAAAGTACATGTAAACTTAATAGATTCTGTGCTTCGCAGTCTAAGCCCTATAAAAAGGAGCATGCTTATGACTTCAAGAAATAATATCTACCTATACACAAAGAATGACGCACACTCTCTAAAACGTAAAGAATCGATACAAAAAGTTATTCATCAGCATGGGTTTGTAGCAGTGGAAAATTTTGAAGAGGCTTCTATTATCGTTAGTATCGGATCCGACGCGACCTTTTTACAGGCGGTAAGAAAAACTGGATTTAGACAAGATACGTTGTACGCGGGTATCTCGACTACTGACTCTTTAAATATGTACTGTGATTTTTTCGTTGATGACATAGAGAAAATGGCTGAAGCGGTATTAAAAGATAAGATTGTTGTACGTAAATACCCTGTTTTAGAGGTATCTGTTAATAGCAACCCAAAATTCTATTGTCTTAATGAGTTTACCATTCGTTCCAATATCATTAAATCTTTTGTTTTAGATATTTTTATTGATCACAAGCATTTTGAAACCTTTCGTGGGGATGGAATGGTTATTTCCACGCCGACTGGAAGCTCCGCCTATAATAAGTCATTAAACGGAGCTGTCGTAGATCCACTCTTACGCTGCATCCAAGTTGCAGAGATTGCCTCTATGAATAGCAACGAATACCGAACTCTTGGGTCTCCCTTTATATTAAGCAGCGATCGAACACTTGAACTTCGCCTTCAACAGGATTGGAATGATTATCCATCCATGAGTACTGATAACGAGGCGCTAAGTATTCAGCATGTAGATACTGTGGCCCTTTCCTTAAGTGATAAGGTAGTAAAGACGGTTAAACTAAAAAATAATAGCTATTGGGATAAGGTAAAACGTTCGTTCCTATAATTCTTACTTATACTATTAACATTTTCTTTCTTCTTAATTCGATTATTTTTGAAAAAGTAAAAAGTAATAGAGCAGCCCATATGAATGAAAATGAAATAAATTCTATTTTGCTAAATTTCTCACCGTAAACAAAGATACCTATTAATAACATTAGTGTTGGTGCTATATATTGAATAAAACCTGACATATATAGAGGCATCGTTTTTGTTCCCTTTGCAAAAAGCACAAGCGGTACGGCAGTAGCGACTCCAGTAAGTACAAGGAGTATGGTTGTCGAGATATTACTTGAGAAAAATACTGCTTGATCTGATACAACAAGGTAGCTAAAGTAAGCTAATGCAACAGGGAGCACAAATAGTGTCTCAATTGTCAGCCCTCTTAAAGGATCGATTGTGATTCTTTTCTTGATCAACCCATAAAATGCAAAGGTGCTTGCTAATAACATGGCAATCCAAGGAACCACTCCGTAGGAGATTGTTAGTAAGACTACCCCTGTAGCAGCTATTAGAACAGAAATCTTTTGCGCCAAAGAAAGCTTTTCCTTTAAAAAGATTATGCCAAGTAGAACTGATAGTAATGGGTTGATATAATAGCCGAGGCTTGCTTGTACGATATAACCTTCATTTACTGCAAATATGTATAAAAACCAGTTACCTGTCACTAAATAAGAGGCTAAAACAAGACTCCAAAATGACTTTTTGTCCTTCCATAAATTTTTTAGGTCTTCTCTTAAAACAGAAAATTTTCGACCTATTAGTACTAACATTAGCGTAAAGACAAATGACCAGATTACTCGTCCAGATAATATTTCACCGCTAGCAACATGATCGAGGAGCTTCCAATAGATAGGCATGAACCCCCACCAAGCATATGCCAACACAACTACAATAATTCCTTGCTTTTCTTCTGCGTTCAAAATGACACCTTCTTTACATACTTTGACACTCGAAATAATAAAATCATTATATTACTTTATCTTACTAAAGTAAATGTCTGGAGAAGTATTTGAAGGTATAATTCACAGACCTCAGATTTAAGATCCCTTGCTTAAAGGAACATCTAAATATTTTTCATATCTTTGCTCTTCAATATTTAGTTCATAAATTCTTATAAATTTCACTTCAAAATTAGGATAAGGCGTCAATTCTATATTTGCTAATTGTTCCATTTCTTTTAATTCTTTTTTTGACAGTCCAGTAGATATGCTTCCATCGAAGTATTCTTTCCCCAATGTTAAGTGTGGAACAAATGCATTAAGTTCAAAGTACTTTTTTATTAAGTATTCTGAGGGTGAAATTTCTTGTACTATTTTTTGATGTAAATCGTGTAAATTACTTGAGTTTATGCTCAAATATAAAATGTTATCTCCAAAATACTTTGGTTTATTTATTGAAACTTGAAAAGGCTTGAAATTGTCACATACTCTCTGTACTTTGTCTATCCACTTCTTATCTGGAGTTAATCCTCCTTGTGCTTTCAAAGTTATATGAGGTTCAACACCTAATTTGTTCATCCATTTACGTTGAAACTGCTTAATCCGATTTATATATTCTTCTGGAGGGACAATTCCTATAAAATACTCTACTTTCATTCTTCTACACCCCTTTTTTTCAGCTCAAATAATTTTAACTGAATATTTTTAGCCTTCCAGATTGATATTCATGGAAGTTGTAAATAAACAATAAACTCTATTTTCAAGCCCATTTACTTTAATACTCCAAGCAATAATATGAATGGTGAAAATTTTAAAAAGTAGCTAGGGCATAACTAGGTAATAAATTAAAAACGTGAAATCAATAAACTTGATTTCACGTATTCACTGCTTTTTAAAGCTAGCTTATCTCTTGTAAGAGACCTCCCCATTCTAGTTGTTTGGAGAGGAGGCGGCGACTCCTGGGGGAACAGCGCGAGCTGAAAGCCCCGCAGGAGCAAAGCGACGAGGAGATTGAAGCCGTGCCCCCGGAAAGCGTCCGCTGGAGCGGAAAACAACTACCGGAATTTAAATAGAAGCCCCGAAAAATTTACCAGGTCGTAAAATTTCGAGGCTTTTTATTTTTTCTATTAAATTTTCCTTCATTAATAGTCAAACCTCTATTTAGTCTTTAACAATTCCTTTTGTCTAAGCTCAATTCTTCTAATTTTCCCAGAGGTTGTCTTTGGAAGCTCAGATATAAATTCTATTTCTCTAGGGTACTTGTAAGGTGCAGTTAGCGCTTTCACGTGGTCTTGAAGCTCTTTTACTAGCTCATCCGTTACTTGTAGGGAAGGATCTCTTAGCACCACATAAGCCTTAACAATAGTCCCTCTTATTTCATCTGGGCTACCGATGACTGCACATTCTTGTACTAGTGGATGCTTTGTTAAAGCGTCCTCAACCTCGAACGGTCCAATGGTATATCCAGAGCTAATGATTATATCGTCACCTCTACCTTCAAACCAGAAATAGCCGTCTTTGTCCTTCCTAGCTCTGTCTCCGGTAATATAATAATCTCCTCTAAACTGCATGGAGGTTCTTTCCGGATCTTTTAAATATTCCTTAAACAATGCAGGAGTTTCTACATGAACAGCAATGTCTCCTACTTCTTCTACGTCACATGGCTCTCCTTGGTCGTTGATGATTTCTACTTTGTTACCAGGAGTAGGTTTACCCATAGAGCCTGGCTTAGCCTCCATCCCTTTCATCGTACCGACTAGCAATGTATTTTCGGTTTGGCCATATCCGTCTCTCACTTCTAGGTCAAATAATTTTCCAAACGTTTCTATAACCTCTCTATTCAATGGCTCACCAGCAGAAACAGCACTATGGAGACTAGATAAATTATAATCAGCTAACCCATCTACCTTTGCCATGATTCGATATTCCGTAGGCGTGCAACATAGAACATTTACCTGTTGTTCTTGGATATTACGAAGATATACTTTTGCATCGAATTTGCCGTTATAAACGTATCCGGTTGCACCGCTTCCAAGCGTAGCTAAGAAAGGACTCCAGATCCATTTCTGCCAGCCTGGACTTGCTGTAGCCCATACAACGTCACCATCTTCAATCCCTAACCAGTTGGGAGCTGATGTCCGTAGGTGCGCAAAAGCCCAACCGTGTGTATGTACAACACCTTTAGGATTACCGGTTGTTCCACTTGTATAAGATAAGAAAGCCATGTCATCTTTTAAGGTTTCAATTGTAGAAAAATCCTCGCTTTCCTTTTCCATTTCATCTGTAAGAGATATCCATTGATTTTGACTTTGTCCAATGACAAATAGTAGTTTGTTCTCTAAATTGCTTACATCGTCGTATTGGGATAGGAACGGTTCAAAAGCTATGATTGCTTTTGCTTCACTATGGGTTAATCGATATTCAATATCCTTAGCTCTAAGCATCTCGGAGCTTGGGATTACAACTAATCCTGCTTTTAGCGCTGCAATATATACTTCATATGCTTCGATCAGTCTAGGAACCATAATAAGAACGACATCGCCTTTTTTAAGACCTTTGCTTGTAAATAAATTGGCAATTTTATTTGCTCGGAGGAGTAAATTTTTATAGGTGATTTGTTTCTTTTCCCCTTTATCAGATTCCCAAATAAGAGCTAACCTACTTTCATCGGTACTATACTTTTCGAACTCGCTTACTAGGTTATAGTGTGATGGTGCGATTAAATCCATTTTGTTCATGAATCATTTCCCCCTTCTTGTTCTAATTTAAAGTATAGGGGATTTTTTTACTTTTTTATATAATAAATTTAATTTTTAGAAATTTTGTAATATATGTACCACGAAAAATGATGCATAAAATAGGAAAAAGCCGGCAGTTTCCTGCCGACTTCTTTTTTATATGATTAGCTGTTTGAACCGTTCATTTGTTGTTGAGCTCTTTGCACTAAACGCTTAGTAATTTCTCCGCCTACGGATCCGTTGGCACGCGCTGATGCGTCTGCTCCTAAATTCACACCAAATTCTTGAGCGATTTCATATTTCATTTGATCAAGAGCTTGCTTTACACCAGGAACTAAAAGTTGGTTGCTGTTGTTGTTTGAAGACATTGTAATCACCTCCTTGTGAAATTAGAATGGTCGATTTCATTCTTTTTATGTACACAAGATATGAGGTATATTTTGTTATTTTTTACAATAGATCTTCAAAGACATTTTCTTTTTTCTTTGGGAATGAAATCGTCTCTCTATTTTCAACTGCTTCTTTTATCAATTCATCAAAATCCTTGAAGCTTTCATAGTATTCCACTTTCTCTAGCTTCGGTTTAGTCTTTGGACAAGAAGGAGTGAAAATAGTACAGCAATCCTCATATGGAAGAATTGATGTGTCATAAGTCCCGATTTCCCGGGCAATATCTATAATATCTAGTTTATCCATTGATATTAATGGTCTAAAAATAGGTGTAGATGTCACTGCATTTATAGCTGTTAGGCTTTCAAGCGTTTGGCTAGCTACTTGGCCTAAGCTTTCACCAGTCACAATTCCTAGTGCTCCAATTTCTTCGCGAACTAGATCTGCAATTTTCATCATAATTCTTCTAGTCGTAGTCATGGAAACATTTTCGGGAATTTGAGCCTGAATACTTTGTTGTATATCAGTGAAAGGTATGACATGAAGACGCACAGTTGCTCCAAAATGGCTTAACTGATTGGCAAGATCCATTACCTTTTCTTTTGATCGTTCGCTTGTAAATGGCGGACTATGAAAATGAATCGCATCTAATCTTACGCCACGCTTCATTAGCATATAACCAGCCACAGGACTATCAATTCCACCTGAAAGCATCAGTAAGGAACGACCATTAGATCCTAATGGCATTCCACCTGCTCCGGGAATTACTTGAGCCATCATATATACAGCATCGGTCAAGACTTCAATACGTAAATCGATTTCAGGCTTTTTCATTTGAACCTTTAAGGCTGGATATTGTCTTAACACATGGCTAGCGATAGTAGTTTGTAGCTCATACGTATCCATTGGAAAGCGCTTGTCAGTACGTTTTACTGTAACTCGGAATGTTTTATCTTCCGTCTCAAGACTTTCCATGATCTCTAATGCTGTTTTTTTAATATCTTCTATATCTTGTGAACAGGAAGCAACCGGACTAAACGATTGAATACCAAAAATTTTAGGTAAACGTTTGATTAGCTCTTGAATTTCTTCATCATCCGTAGAAGTTAAAAACATGCGATCTCGCTCAGCATGTACCTTTATATTTGGTAAGTCCACAAAGGAAAACTTAATATTATTTCGTAAATGATTAATAAACTGTTTTCTGTTCTTACCCTTAGTTGAAAGTTCTCCGTACCTAACTAAAATTTTCTCCCATTTCATTGCATTTAATCTCCTTTTATAACATTCATCACTTCGGTGAATATTTTTTTAAATGTCTCTATTTCTTCCTCGGTCGTTAGAGGACTGATACTTAAACGGATAACACCCTTTATATAGTCATCTGATATATGCATCGCCTTTAACACGTGGCTTGTTTTTGTTTGTCTAGAAGAACAAGCACTACTAGTAGAGACAATGACATCTTTTTTTTGTAATGCATTGATTATAACCTCTCCCTTGATTTTTCGCACAGAAAAAGTAACGATATGGGGAGCACGATTCTCTGGAGAAATCATTTTAATGCGTTCGAAGCCATGGAGAAACTGAACAAGCTCGTCAGTTAGATTTTTCATGTGTGTTGAATTTTTCTCCAAGCCAGTACTAGCAATTCTCATTGCCTTTGCTGTGCTTACTGCCAATGGAACTGGAGTTGTGCCACTTCTAATACCCGATTCTTGTCCTCCGCCGAACAATATAGGCTCTATCTCTCTTGTTTTTGAAAGTGCAAGTAAACCGGAGCCTTTTATACCGTGAATTTTATGAGATGAAATAGTTATTGCATCTATATCATACCGTTTAAAGTCTATCGATAATTTACCAAAGCTTTGTACTGCATCGACATGAATGACTGCCTTACTTTCTCTTCTCACAATTGTGCTCAATGCTTTAAGTGGCTGCACAGCACCCGTTTCATTGTTAACATGCATAACACTCACTAGCATCGTTTCTGCGCGAATCAGTTTGGAAAACTCATTTAAATCTATTATTCCGCTAGCATCGACCGGAATCCATTCCACCTCAAAGCCCATAACAACCAGTTGTTTAGCCGCTTCTATAATAGAAGGGTGTTCAATTTGAGAAATAAGTACGTGCTTTCCTCTAAATTTATATTTGTTTGCAAGTCCAAATATCGCTAAATTATTGGACTCCGTACCACCAGACGTAAAGTATATTTTAGCACTAGCAGTGTGCAGAATTTCTGCTATTTGTTCTCGCGCTGATTGTAATAACTGGTTCGTTTTATGACCAAATTCATGTATAGAGGATGGATTTGCCCAATATGTTTCGTTCACAGCGACAAAAGTATCCATTATTTCCGGTAATACTTTTGTTGTTGCGCTATTATCCAAATAAATCAAAGTATTCTCTCTCCTTCTTAGGAAAAAGACCACCATCACAAGTAGTGAGGTGGTCTACATTTCTATCTGTTTTTAAGATACCATGTTATGTACGCCAAGCTGCTTCTTTAATCATCATTTCGATTTTCTTTAAAGCTCCTGGTTCCACTTCTTCTACTGCAGTTGCCGCATCTTCCAATGCCTTAGCATAGCGCAATTGTCTGAATGCTTCCTCTGCTTCGAGTAAACGTGCATGAACATTTGGATGCGACGCACGATAACGATTTCCATACTGAATAATTTTTTCAGTTAGCTCTACATTTTCTAACATTTCTTTTGCTTTATGATGTACATCTTCCATGCATGCCTCTGCCTTTTCCAAATAACCATCGACCAATGTCATATTTAAAGGAACTTCCTGCAAGCTTTGCATAGCAACATAAATATGCTCTTCCGCTTCTTCTAATCGGACATCCATTTCTTCTGGTATACCTGGAATATTGGCTTTTTGAATCATACGATCTGTATCATGTAATAATATTTTTAAGTCATCTAGCTTTTCTCGGGCCTTGTTTTCGTCGATGCGCAGATTTTTTAGACGGTTTGCGAAGCGATCCTGCTCTTCGTATAATCGATCAATCTCTTCCGCAATTTCGTTCAGTTCTTCCTGAAGACTTGAATAGGCAGATTTCTCTTCCTCTACTCGGAGAGCAAGCATGCTAAATTTTTTATCTAGCTCCTCTAGCTCTTTTAGACAGCTCTGAGGTATTTCAGCTTCTTTTTCAGGTAAACGATAACTTTGCTGTACATATGTCGCTTCTTCATTGATCGCTCTAGTAGCTGTAGTTACTTCTCTCAAACGAATAGCTGTCTGGTCCTTATAGCTATCCACGTACTTTTTAGCTATGACTTCTTTTTCCAATAGATCATAGAACGTTTCAATTTCTTCTTTTATCTCTCCCACACGAATCAATGGCTTAGCAACATCCAGACTAATAATAGAGGTCTTTAACTCTGCAAGCTCTGCTTCTAAATCATCTAGCTTTTTAGTCATTTCTAAATGCTGCAAGTAATAAGAACTAGCTTCCATTTCCTTTTGACCGTTTCGCAGCTCATGTATCGTAGCAGGGATTTTATGCTGAATCTCAGTAAGTAAAGTTGGAATTTCATGTATTTTATGAAAGAACTTTTGTCCTTCATCTTGTATGTTGATCACTATTTCTCTAGCGCTTAAGTAGTTCCCAGTATCCGTTAGCTGGTCAAATTCCTCAAAGAGTGGTAAGAAGGATTCTAATTTAGCCTCTAGAGCAGGAGCTGCTTCGCCAAAAGAATATTGATGGGCTAACAATGTTTTTCTTGCTGAACGATGTTGGTCCTTAAGCTGTTCTATTTCTATGCGGTTTTTTTCCTCGCTACCGATTAGTTCCTCTAACTCTTTGATAATACCTGACATTTTCTCATCACAAGTAGATATCAAAGTTTGAAGTTCTTTTTCGATTTTGGTGGCCTTCATAAAAAGGAACTTATCTACATATTCTTCCGCATCAAACAAAAGAACGTCAATCTTAGGCATATGTACATCCATTACTTCGGTCCAATTATTGCGCCATCTTTCAAACATTTCTTCTGTTTGCCCATTCATATTTAGCTGTTTAACTTTAGTCATTTCCTCTAAAATAGGCTTGTTTTGAATTTGGTGCTTTTCATGCTCTAAGCGAGCTATTTCTGTTTGGTGTTTCTTTCGTATGATAAATGCAATGATTGCAATTACTAAAAGTACAATGACTGCTGGGATGATATACCTCATCGTAAGCCCCCTGTTCCTGTTCCAAAATCAAAAAGTGCGAATTGTATCTTACTATATATATTACCATGCTTTTTATGTTATTGTTTCATTAAATAAGAATAAACCTAAGAAATGTTAAAAAATAATGTAACTTTCTACAAAAGGAGCCCAACTGCTATGAAAAAAGATGGACATATACATACCCCTTACTGTCCTCATGGAACACTGGATAGTTTTAACCAGTATATTGAAAAGGCTATTCTAAATGGTTTTCAAGAAATCACTTTTACCGAACATGCTCCGTTGCCTTCCAGCTTTATAGATCCCACGCCAGATAAAGATAGTGGTATGGATTTTCATCGCTTAGAGGCCTATTTAACGGAACTAAATCAGTTGAAAAAACAGTATAAACGAGATATTGTTATATCTACAGGCTTAGAGATTGATTATATTTCAGGTTTTGAATCAGAAACTACGGAGTTTTTAAACAACTATGGAAGTTATTTAGACGATTCCATTCTATCCGTACATTTTTTACTCGATCAAAATCAATATGTATGTATCGATTATTCTAAGGAAGTTTACCTGAGATTCGTCGAAAAACTTGGTAGTCCTATGTCTGTCTATAAATTGTATTACAAAACGTTGATGGATTCAATAACGAGCGACTTAGGAATATATAAGCCAAAACGGATTGGACATATTACACTTGTACATAAGTTTCAGCATGCACTTTCTGAAATTGTTGATGATCATGAAGACATCTTAGGTATATTAGTAGAAATGAGGAATAGATTGTTAGAGTTAGATGCAAATAGTGCAGGCTTTGCTAAGCCTTTTTGCAAAGAGAGCTATCCTCCAATTCCCTATATTTCTCTGGCAAAGGAATTAGGTATACCTATAGTTTTTGGATCAGATGCGCACCAAGCAAAAGATTTACACCAGTATTATAAATGTTTTAATAATATCTTGTAGATTGGAGAATGTATATGTTTCAAACAACTAACTATTCAACTGACTTGTCCGCTAGCTATTCATTATTGTGTAAACAGCTAGATGCTCTTTTAGAGGGCGAAACTAATGCAATTGCCAACTTAAGTAACGCCTCTGCTCTTTTAAACCAGTTCTTCGACAAAATTAATTGGGTTGGGTTTTACCTAGTCGAAGATGGTGGACTTGTGCTCGGACCATTCCAAGGTCTACCTGCTTGTGTTCGTATTTCACTTGGTAAAGGCGTATGTGGTACAGCAGCGGAAACACAGGAAACAATAATCGTACCTGATGTTCATGCATTTCCTGGTCATATAGCTTGTGATGCCGCTTCGCAATCAGAAATTGTTGTTCCTATTGTAAGAGAGGGTAAACTTCTCGGAGTTTTAGATATTGATAGCCCTATAAAAGATCGATTTACTGCTGAGGATGGAAAAGGACTAGAACAGTTCGTAGAGGTCCTTATTAAGCATATATAACTTCTAGTTAACTAGATTGAAAGAGGATGTGATGACTTCTGTCATTTCATCCTCTTTCGTTTTTTTACAATTTATCTAAGGCTTGCTCTAAATCTCTAATAATGTCTTCTGAGTTTTCAAGACCAACTGACAGTCTTAGTAATCCATCGGTTATACCCATAGCAATTCTCTCTTTGCTAGGTACTACAGAGTGGGTCATAGTTGCTGGATGTTGGATTAGTGTCTCGGCATCACCTAGGCTTACTGCGATTTTAATGAGCGAAAGAGCATTCATAAACTGCTGGGCTTTTTCCTTACCACCCTTAATAGCAAAGGAAATTAGTCCTCCCCCGTTTTTCATTTGCCTTTTTGCTACCTCGTACTGAGGATTTTTTTGATCGAAAGGATAATAAATGGACTCAATAGAAGGATGGGACTCTAAAAATGAAAATACTTTTTCTGCGTTACTAGAATGTCTATCCATTCTGACATGTAACGTCTTTAACCCTCTAATTAACAGCCACGCATCAAATGGTGATATGATACCGCCAAAGTCCTTCTGAACAGTCGAACGAATTATGTCCATTTGTTCTTTTTCCTTGCCTACTAGAATCCCAGCTATCACATCTCCATGACCGTTAATATACTTCGTGGCACTATGCAGTACGAAGTTTGCTCCTAAGTCTAACGGATTTTGTAGATATGGAGAACAGAAAGTATTATCCACCACTACCGGAATATTATGTTTCTGTGCAATTTTGACGATTAATGCGATATCTACAATTTCCATCGTTGGATTGATCGGTGTTTCCACGTAAATACATGTCGTATTTGGTTTAATAGCTGCCTCAATTTCTTCTTCGGTTGACAACTTTTCCAAGCTATGCGAAATATTATATTTTTCCTCCATTATGTTCAGTAACCCAAATGTACAACCATAAATTCCTCTTGTGCATAAGATATGGTCACCAGCTTTAGTCAAATATACTAGGATTGTACTTACTGCGGCCATCCCCGACCCAAAAGCAAGCGCACCCTCTCCATTTTCTATCGCTGCCATTCTTTGCTCTAGCACTTGGACAGTCGGATTACCTAACCGGGAATAGATCCCTCCCGCTTCCTCTCCTGCAAACCGTTTCGCACCTTGCTCTGCATTTTCAAATGCAAATGTAGAAGTTTGATAGAGCGGAACCGCTAAACTGTCATGATGATTCTCAGTAGCATACCCTTGATGAATAAGTGTTGTTTCTTTTTCCATTGATGATTTTCCCAAAATCGTGCACCCCTTTTGTAAACGCTTTCAAATATAGTGTACACATATTTCCAAAAAAAGAAAAGGCAACTCATCTTAATGACAAGTTACCTCGTAAATACATAGCTGGTTTTTTCCATTATTTTTCGCTTCATATAGTGCAATATCTGCATGATGAAACAAATTATGAAAGTCTGCATCCCCTCTTTTACTCCACCCAGATAAACCAACAGAAACGGTCACCCCTGGATTTGTATAAATAGGGATTATCTCTAAGAGGTCGGCACAAATTCTTTCACCTTCCTCCACAGACATCTGGGGAAAATATAGAGCCAGCTCTTCTCCACCCCATCTTGCACCTATTCCTACTTGTTCTACTTTTTTATCAATAACCGTTGCAATTTGTTTAAGAATACTGTCTCCTACCTGATGTCCATGAGTGTCATTCACTTGTTTAAAGTTATCGATATCCATTAGTACGAAGATCCCACTAGTATCATTAATCATAGATTCCTCTACGTATCTATCTAAATAGCTTCTTGCATAGAGATTCGTCAGGTGGTCACGATCAACCATTTCTTGTAATTTATTGCGCAGCGCGGAATTAGTAAGGGCCAAGGAGGAATGCTGTATTAAGGATTGCATTAATTTGAAGCTATCGAAGGAAAAATAGTATGGATCGCTGTGCAATACTATGCTAAACCCAGTAATATTTTCTTGTTCTCTTAAAGGAATTGCCACAAGAGATCGATATGCAACGTTCGTATTACTTAGTCGATTGAAATCAGCCACAAACAGCGAATCCTTAAGCTTTTTAAATTGGTTTCCTACATGTTGAATATACATTTGGCCTTCTAATGTGTAAAAATAATCAGAGCTAGCTACACTGATCGAGTATTCATCATCCTCTATAAATACAAAACAAACATGCTCTGGCTGAAATGATTTCATTAGTTGATTTTTTAAGAATATGACCATGTCTTCTTGCGATAAATTCATATTCAATTTATGAGTCGTCTCATTGATTAATTGTAAGTCACCAACTAAACGGTGAGATTGAATAAACAACTTAGCATTTTCTAGGGCGTTTCCAGCAGTAGCAGCAAGCATCTTCATAAATTCCTTCTGCCTGATTGAAAACAGATAATCCATCGGGGTAGATACTTGTAGGATACCGTAGATCCCCTGCTTCCCCTTTATTGGTATATTTAATAGTTTCATCTTCGAATTTTCTACTAAATCTGAAGTTATTTCTCCGGATACGTACGCTTCAACCGTACTAGGTCTCTCCGAGGTATAATCAAATAATTTATATGGAACAGAAGTTTTACGATCTTGATCGTTAGAGAGAATCAATGTATTGTCAAAGTCAGGAAAAGCATCCTGAACAGCCAATAATGTTCCTTTTAAGATTTGATCTACCTCAAGTGTAGAATGGAACATTTTTGTCACGTTAAAAAGATTTCTGTATTGGTGCTCCTGTTCTGTTAAGAAGATAGACTTTCTAACCATTCTTACTAATTTGCTAATGATTAGTATAAATTCATTTACTTCAGATGTCTTCGCGAATTTCTCCCATTTCTCTGTTGCTTCCATTACTAACATCCCAAGAATCTCATGATCCTCACTTCTAAACAAAATAGAAACTTCACCACACTGTTTTTCTCCTTTTCTTATAAAAGGAATCTCTGCATAGTCTTTTTCATAGAAGAAACCTTCTATTTCTATCCATCTAATGGCTTCTCTTTTTTTAATGAGTGAGTGATTCCAATTCAGTTGAATGAAAGTATGGGCATCCTGTTTATAATAGGTGGCAAACCTAACGTCAAAAAACTCAGCCAACAATACTTTGAGTTCTTCAAACCAATTAATCTCACTGTCTTGACTGAAAGTATAATCGGTCCATAAGTCAAAAACTCTGCCTTTAAATTTTGTTAAGTCTATATCGTTTGCCATCTATTACACCTCTTTGCTTTCGGAGAGAAATTATGATACTTTTATCCCAATACCCTTATAATTCAATTTGACTATAAAATTTCCGTTTTGTCAATATATTCAATTTCCCAAAATAGCTATAATATTAATTAACTAATGTATATGATTGACTTTCAACAGTGCACGAGATACAATAGTCTTTGTGTAAAATAAATGCAGCAGTTGTATGGATTAGATTGTTCATTTTGTTCCTCTATTTAAAATAGATGGTGTATCCCGTAACCCTCGGCTGCTAGGGCGATGATACATGAAAACGAAATGGCTGCTAGTCTGAATGCATCTGGTTCTTATTTTACAACAAAATAAAACCAATACAAAGGAGGAGTCATTCATGGCTCGCTATACAGGTCCAGCATGGAAATTATCACGTCGTCTTGGTATCTCACTAAGTGGTACTGGTAAAGAATTAGAAAAACGCCCATACGCACCAGGACAACACGGTCCTAACCAACGTAAAAAATTAACTGAGTACGGTCTTCAATTACAAGAAAAACAAAAACTTCGTCACACTTATGGTGTTAACGAACGTCAATTCCGTACTTTGTTTGATAAAGCTGGTAAAATGCAAGGTAAACATGGTGAAAACTTCATGATCCTTCTTGAAACTCGCCTTGATAACATTGTATACCGTTTAGGTCTTGCTCGCACTCGTCGTGGAGCTCGTCAATTAGTTAACCATGGTCATATCATGGTTGACGGTAAACGCGTTGATATTCCTTCATACCGTTTAAAACCAGGTCAAGAAATTTCACTTCGTGAAAAATCTCAAAACCTAGATGTTGTAAACGAATCTATGGAAGTTAATAACTTCGTACCAGAATACCTTACATTTGACGCAGACAACAAAGTTGGTACTTTCGTTCGCCTTCCAGAGCGTAGCGAATTATCAGCTGAAATCAACGAATCTCTAATCGTTGAGTTCTACTCTCGTTAATCTAATTGCTCTGCAAAGAGTAATATTAAAAGCCTTAGAAACCTTTATAACAAAGGGTTTCAGGGCTTTTTTCTTTTTCTCTATAATGCAAGATAAAGCATATAAAAGAAAGTAATTGGGGCTAGTTTGGGGCTAAAAAATATATGGCGGCGTAAGTACAGGAATGTGTAAGTGAAATTAGGAGCCTCCAGTACAATTTTCTTTTTTAAAGTTGACGTCTAATCATGATTGTATAACTAAAAGTGCCTAACTCAAGGCATTTTCTCATTTAAGTATTCTAATCTAAGAATAGAATTATCTAAAATAATTAGGAGCCAAGGACTATGAACAAAGATTATTAATTATTTCTTCACCCTTCTACGGAATTCGGGTCTTTGTTATTCAATCTCTTTGACTGAATAATGTATTTCATTACTTCAAGAACCTTATTCATACTAACAAATTTCATTAAAGTACTTTCTCATGCTTGTGAACCCCAATGGTACGTTCTCTTCCCTCTATTTCAAGAATAGATTCTGTAAAAGACTTTTTTAATGAACGATTTGCTTCTAGACTAGGATAGTTAGCATAAACCTCTGTGATATAACGTGCCACAAAAATTTCTTGATATGACGAAAATAGAATAGTCATATTCAACCCGCTATTAATTTTGTCAAAGTTGGGAACACACAATCGTTTTCCACTTCCAAGTCAGAAGAACCCTTCCCCTTAATACCTTTTCATATTCTTCATACCCATTCACTTTTCCTAAACGACCTGCTTCTTGACAATCAGGAAAAGCAATTTCATAAGCCCTTTTCTTTTGGAAAATTAGTCGGATAGCCCAAAAAAGTTATATATACTAATAGTCCAAAGACCTTTGTTATCCATCACCGCTAGCGAACCTCAACGACTTATCGTTAACAAGTTTGCTGCAATGGCAATAACGAGTATATTAACAGAAATAATTGAAGAAGATACAATTTCATCTCATATGACTGTTTTTCACGCAAAGAAAAATAATATGAGATGTATACCTATTAAAAGCAGCAACTAAACACGGTTACTGGTAGAGAAATTTAATCCATCCAAAATTTCATAGATAATTTTTCACATATAAAAACACCTTCTATTCTACACTTTTAATTAATGTATAGATTCGTAGGTGTTTTATATGTCTTAATATTTCAGGTTAGTCTCCTTGTAATTCGACCATTGTGCTGCTCTTGTATTCTTTATAGTTTTATCCTATGTTTTTCAATAATTTATTTACTACTTCTAATCCGTACCGATAGAAATTCTCCTCCATTTTTTAAATCCAATTTACTCCAATTCGTTTATTACTAATTTTAACAGGAAATATCGCTGTTTCTAACCTACTAAATTATGGTGATTCGCTCAACAAAATATTGGTATTGTACGTACTAAATAATTTGTAAAAACATAATATAAGGCTTATGAGCACTATGTCAAAAGCGCGGCTTATTCGGCACCTAGCCTAGAAAAAATCCCTGAGAAAGAATTTTCTTTCTCAGGGATTAATGAGTTAAAGCACTGATATCTCTGTTACTTCACTCCATATTAATCGAATATTTTTGGAGTCCAGTATACCCTTTTCTAATACTTCTTCACTATCATTATATTTTTGAACTGTATCTATATCATTATATTTAGTCAAAAACCACCCATTTTCATTTCTACTAATAGAATACTTTTCACCTCTATATGAAAATTCCACTTCGTGCCCTAAAGACAAGTCATCCACTAAATCTTTATACGTATAATTCATAATAAATTAACCTCCCACTCTCTATTTCCAAGGTCCTCTTGGTGTTTATCTTACTCCAATCCCAATCATGTTCATAGGGTACCTTAGGATGTTCTTCAGGATTTCCATGGTCCGTAAAGTCTATATCTTTTTTAACATTCCCATTCTTATCATAATATTTACGTTGAATTAAATTACCCTTCTCATCATCCCTATCCATCGATGAATTTGATTTTTGTCCTTTACCTGGTAGTTTATTTTTTGTAGTTGTAGAAAGGTATTTACTCTTAGGATAACTAGTATTACCTTTACCCTTAGGAATATCTAAAAATGTATTTTATGAAAGGTGGCAGTTTTTTTAACCGCCAACCATATTGGTTAAATAGCCATTGTTTTAGGTTGATCTGGCATGATATAAGCCGTTTTATTTTTCATCATACCATAGATTATTCTGACTAATCTTCTCATAATGCAAAGTAAGGCTTGTGACTTTGATTTTCCCTCTTTTAGTTTCTGATTGTAGTAAGCGTAAAAGACAGGATTACAAGGAATTTTACTGCCTTTACATACTTGTTCTTGTTGGACAGCTAAGTTGTAAAAGGATCGTATAGCTTTCGATTGCCTTGCTTTGTTTTCTTTTCTTTATCTTTTCGTTTCCTTACCGCCCGAACCCATTTTAATAGGGGCTATTCCTGCATACCTTGCTAGTTTGTCAGGGTTAGCGAACAGATGAATGTCACTGATTTCTGCAATCAAAGCTGATGAAGTAACCGTATCAATCCCTGGCATGGTATCAAGCTGAATACCTAATGTCTGAATGGTCACCTTTAACTCTTTATCCACCTTCTTGATTTCCTGCTTTTTAAAACGGATATCTCGCACTATGCTTTGAATGATAAAGTCTCTTGTTGTCTGAAATTCTCGTTTTATCTCACCGTCTGCTTGAACAAGAGATAGTATCTGTTCTGCTTTCCTAGTGGAACAAGCGTTACTACTCGCTTCTAATAGAAATGCTCTCAATCGCTCTACTGTTTCCCCCTCCAAATGAAATGGAGAAGGATAGCTTTCCCAATAGGCTAAAGCAGTTTTCCCATCCACTTCTGTAAAACATCATGTAGGGATTACAAAGATTACCTTTATTCTCTAGATAAAAAACGGTTCAATCGGCACTGGATAGACACACAAAAAAGAAACCTTGAAAGGCATAAATTCTGCCAATCAAGGTTTTAAAGGTTGATTATATCAAAAGCTGTCTTGAGTATAAAATAGTTAATATAAAACTACTAAATAGTTTACATATTCTCAATTTCATCATTAACTTTTTTAATTTGTTTTATCATCTCATCCATTATGTTTTGGTCAAAAACCCCATCTTTATCTCCTGATAAAAAAAACAATTTTAACCAATAGGCATTATCCTCAGTAAATGTTTCAATTGCTTTCCAAATGTTCTCTTTGGTCAGTGTTCTCACAATGACATCAGGTGGACTTGCTGGTATATAATCTAAACCTTCTTTATCCATGTACCAATAGTAATTGCTTGGTGTAGTGACTACCATGGTATAAGTCATTCCATCTTCCATCGTTACAAACACATCAATGTTATCGTTATTTTTATCTATTGTATCAAAATAAGCTGGAAACTCTATATCTCTAATCTTCAATATTATTCTCTCCTTTCTAAGGTTATTTTCCGTATAGTTGTTTTAATACTTTTATTACCGTACCTTGATTTTTTTTGTTAGACTTGGCGAGTATTTCAACGCCACCATTTATATTTCTAAAATAAACTCTAGCTCCATTCTTACTTCTTAGCTCATGTATTCCTCCAAATCCGAGAGAATTATTTCCTATTCCTGGGTTAGAGTTCCCTTGCTGTAATTTAGCTACTAAATTATTAGCTTCTTTTTGAATAAGTGTATCTTTACCCATTTCCTCAGCAGCTTTTACTAACCTAGAGTCTTTTTTTATAGATGAGATTATTCTAACATTAGCTGTACCCTTAACCTTAACAGGACCAATATATTTTTTAGATATACTCCAAGGTATCCCTCCACCTCCACCAACTCCTCCTTGATGCAATTGTTTCATGCCATCTGGATCTGTATACTTAATAGGATTGTTAGAGACGTATGTGTACCCATTTTGTGTAAGTATATCATCACTATCCCCGGGATCAGGATCTTGTGATAAAAATACGCCAGATTCTGGCTGATAGTATCTAGCTATCAAGTAATATAATCCTGTTTCTTTGTCATACAGGTAGCCAGCATAACGATAAGGATTGTCCTTCACTTGGTCTGTTTCATCAAATTCTAATACATTCCCCCATGCATCGTATTTATAGGTAGCCACTATTTCACTATTCCGATTAGTTAAAGCTATAACATCTCCGTGGGCATTATAATGATAGAAGAAAGTTTGCACTCCCTTCTTCATCGAAAGCAACTGACCATTTTCTGAATACGTGTAAGAACGTATGACATTGTTTTTCTCATCTGTTTCATAAAGAACGTTGATACTGTCCCCATTATAATGGTAGTTGGTAACAACTTCATTAGCATTTTTCTGAATTCGTCTTCCACTCTCATCGTACTGATATGTGACAAACGGAGTAGATTCTCCTATATTTGTAACAGAAATAAGCTCATCTGCATTGTTCCATTCATAGATATACTGTCCATCTATTACTCGGTTGCCGTTGGTATCATAAGTAATGGTCTCATCATCAAATTGCGTTAATTGGTTGGCTATATTATATATTGCAATTTTATTTGTAGTTTGTCCATTATTTGTAATGGTTATTTTCTTTCTGTTTCCAAAGCCATCATAGGCGTATTCATTGACCTGTCCATTTCTTAAAGATTCTTTTATCAATTGTTCTTGGTCATCGTAATCATATGATATAAATGAATCATCAAGATAGTCTATTTTTGTACGGTTTCCATTCGAGTCATAAGAGTAGTCTTCCATTAAAATTTTTTTTCCGTCTGCTGTTCCAATGGTAAGGTTGCTTACTAGTCCCCGATCATCGAAGTTAAAAGTTGACCCTGCCCCGTTAGCTGATGTGAATGTTTGAACATTTCCTTTCTCATTATAGCCAAAATGGTAAGTGCCATCTCCCGTGGTAACAAGTGTATTTTGATCCAACTGGTTATATTCGTATTTATTTGTTTGCGTAAAGGCTCCATGTGAAAAGATGAAACTATCTAACTTATGGGTTTTGGCTAGATAGTTCCACTGCTGGTGCCCTTCCCGATCCTTCAAGTCTTTGACTCGGTTAGAGGAATCAAATGCTCTAGATTTCTGCCTTGCTTCCTTTACATACATAACGGACTCTTCATTTCCATTTAAATCATACTTAAAGTTAAAATACTCTTCATTATTATAGAAAATACTTTTAACTCTATTTACACCGTCATAAGTCCACGAAATAGCGTTTCCTCTAGGTAAAATTGTTTTCGTTAGGTTTTTGTTAGTATCATATTCATTGATAGTCACATCATTTAATGAACCTGTTGTTTTGGTCAGATTGTCCATTAATTTTTATTTTTGAACCATTCATTATTTCAAGATGAACATTGTTATTCTTCCATTCACTTGCAAAAAGGCAAGCTCTATCTATCCCCTGTAATAACTGTTTGGTATTAAGAGTAATTATCGTGTTCGAATTACTTGGAAATAATCCGTCGACGTTAGGATAATTGCCATCGATCAATCTAGAAAATAGAGAAATTGTATTTGTTTTAAATGTCATATACCGTTCTGATATAAAAATATGTATTACACTATCTTCATTACTTATTATTTTGGCTAGTTCATTCAAACTTGTTCCTGGTACGTTGAAAGACCCCTCTATATTTGATTTTATTTCAACATCTCTTAAAGCCAAACGTTGGGAATTGGTTGCTACACACTTTAATCGCTGAGCTTTAAACAACATATTCACTCCGGTTAAGACAGGCCTAGACTCACTCTTTGAAACTGCAAACACAGTTTGTTTAATAATTTCCAGTAATTCAACACTTGGAATTTTAATATATTTATCCTCATCGATTTTAGGGAGGCTAGGGTAATCGTCTGCATGAAACCCGTATAATTTAGTTACAATGTCATCGGATTGAATGGTTACTACTTGTTTCTCATCTACTTTTATATGTATTTTTCCAGGTAGCTTCTTAACAATTTCACTTAAGTATTTTGCTGAAACTACAACACTCCCTGGTATACACACTTCCAGCACTTTTACTCCATCATTCATCAAAGGGATAATTGTCTCAATAACAATATCAGAATTACTGCCCACTAGCGTTAAGCCACTTTCATCAGCAGTAATCTTAATACCTGTAAGAATAGGAAAAGGCGTTTTGGAAGTCACTGCTCTATTAACATCTGAAATTGCTTTACTAAAAAAATCATTATCAATTATAAATTCCATCAAAAGGTCCACCTCGTTTTAATTATAAGTATTCCTAATTCGACAAACTCCTTCCCAATCCCTCCCTCAAACTTTTCTATCCTTTTATTAATAAATGTCTTTGTGTTATACATAAGGTAGTATTGTTGATGAAATGTTACACTAAAACTAATGTCACAGTTAGTGGATAAAATTATTTTTTTTAAACAAAAGAGGGGTAAATATGATTTGGTTAATAGTTCTTCTTATTCTTTTTATTATTATCGCTTTTGCTCTCCTAGTTGAAAGGAGAAATAAGAAAATTAATAACAATAACCAGAATCCAATAAATCCAAATGCAAAACCAGGGGAAAGCTCTAATCATACGATGGAAGATAATAGATATTCAAATGTTGAATAACTCAATTACACTTAAATCAGTGGAATTGTCACATAACGTGCTCTCGGAAGGTCACCTCGTAGCGTAGATTAAATTTTCTAGCATAGTCTCTATTTTAAAATTCCATTTTTTCTAGTAAGACATCTCCCCTCCCCATTCTTATTGGTTGGAGAGGAGGCGACGACTCCCTCTTAAAATGTAGTCGTACCAATGGTTTCATTACGTATTTTAAAGTG